>JANOYH010000177.1:0-62117 GCA_031428775.1 Bacteroidota bacterium | reverse complement strand
CATTTTTTTAGTTGATTCATTCTATTTGTTTAAAATATTTCTAATCATTTACATTCGGATCAATCTTGTTATTGATATACAAAGTGCCAATAACCAAACAGACTGCCGCTATCAAGATCGGATAACTCAATCCAGCTAGTTGGTCATTTGCATAAATGGTTGTTAAGAGGGTGGCGATAAAAGGGGTTAGTCCCCCGAACACCCCATTCCCAATATGATAAGGCAAAGACATAGAAGTATAGCGAATTTTTGTTGGGAACATTTCCACCAAGAATGCTGCTATTGGACCATACACCATCGTTACATAAACTATCATTATAAAAACTATAAACACCATTTTCCAGTATCCTCCCGTGCCCACATTTTTGACTATTTTGATTTCTGGATGCATGGTAGTTCTCCCAATATCACCATACAAAGTATCTCGCTTTGTTTCAGAAATGGTCATTCCATCTGCATAAAATGTTTTGGTATTCACCATGCGAACAGTGTCTTTGCCATTGTCTAATTGTGTGAGTGTAGCATGGATCAATTTTTTTTCTGTCAGCTCTACCTTGCCTTTATTGTTGGATAATTCCAATAACTGATTGAATAAAATGTGGTAGGTAGCAATAGCCAAAAACATTCCAGCAAGCATAATCCATTTTCTTCCCACCTTATCACTCCAACTACCGAATACCACAAAGAATGGGGTACCCAATAATATGGCCCATATCAAGATGGTGCGCGACTGGTCAAAATCAATTTTACAAACATTTTCAATGAACGACTGCGCATAAAACTGTCCCGTATACCAAACAACGCCTTGTCCCATAGTTGCCCCAAACAAAGCAAGCAATACCATTTTTAAATTTGCTTTGTGTCCAAAACTTTCTTTGAGCGGATTCACAGATACCTTTCCTTCCGATTTTAGTTTTTCAAACAGAGGCGACTCATTCATCTTTAATCGGATATAGACCGATACAAATACCAAAACAATCGAAACCAAAAAGGGCACACGCCAGCCCCAATCGTTAAACTTGGCAATAGATTTTGCCTCATTCACGTCAAGGCTATGTCTTGTGATCAAGATGACACCTAATGATATAAAGAGACCTAATGTTGCAGTAGTCTGAATCCAAGAAGTGAAATATCCCCTTCTATTTGCTGGTGCATGTTCTGCCACATAAGTTGCTGCTCCACCATATTCACCTCCGAGGGCTAGTCCTTGTAACAACCTCAATAACAAGACAAGCAAGGGTGCAAAAAATCCAATGGTCTCATAATTGGGAATACAACCAATTAAAAAAGTAGAACCCCCCATCAACACCAAAGTGAGAAGGAATGTGTGTTTGCGACCAATCAAATCGCCCAGTCTGCCAAAAAACAAAGCCCCAAATGGCCTTACAATAAAGCCCGCTGCAAATGTGGCAAGTGTTGAAAGCAAGGCTGCAGTGGGATTTGTTTTGGGAAAGAACTGATTGGCTAATACCGTGGCAAGGCTACCAAAAATATAGAAATCATACCATTCAATCAAAGTGCCCAAGGATGAGGCACCAATTACTTTCCAAATACCTTTTGTTTCTTTCATGTGGGTTGCTTATACTGAAATAGTCTTATAATTAAGTTGAAACTTACATGATTCCAATGGTTTTACCAAGCAAAGGATTGCTGTATATTTACCATCCGAAAAATTGCACCTAAAAATTGCCTGATTATGTCTTATCCTTTTCAAATTACCTCCTACGAACAATACAAAGAAGACTATCAAAAAAGTATAGAAGACCCTGCCGCTTTCTGGGCTTCGGTGGCAGAAAATTTTACTTGGCATAAAAAATGGGACGAAATATTAAACTGGAATTTCACTGAACCAAAAATTGAATGGTTCAAAGGGGGTAAATTAAATATTACGGAAAACTGCCTCGACAGGCACTTAGAAAAACACGGCGATATGCCTGCTATGATCTGGGAACCGAACGATCCAGATGAGCACCATCGCATCATCACTTATAAAAAATTGCACGAAAAAGTTTGTCAGTTTTCGCATGTGCTTAAAAATAATGGCGTACAAAAAGGAGATCGGGTATGTATTTATATGGGCATGATTCCAGAACTGGCCATTGCCGTATTAGCCTGTGCTCGTGTTGGAGCCATTCATAGTGTGATCTTTGGAGGGTTCTCTGCACAAAGTATTGCCGACCGTTTGTATGATGCACAAGCCGAATACATTGTTACTTGCGATGGCGCCCATCGTGGTGCTAAAGACATTCCTTTAAAGTCGGTCATAGACGATGCACTCATTGGCAATAAAACGGTGAAGAAAGTAATTGTTTGCACCCGAACACGAACGCCTGTTTCTATGATTAAGGGACGCGACCTATGGTGGGAAGACGAAATTAAAAAAGTGGAGACCATGGGACTGCACGATTTTTCTGCAGAAATTATGGATGCCGAAGATCCTTTATTCATCCTATACACTTCAGGTTCAACCGGGAAGCCCAAAGGTGTGGTGCATACCTGCGGCGGTTATATGGTGTACACTACCTATACTTTTGTAAATGTGTTTCAATATCATCCTGGCGATATTCATTTTTGCACGGCGGATGTTGGTTGGATAACGGGACATAGTTATATTGTTTATGGTCCACTTTGCGCAGGTGCAACCACGCTCATGTTTGAAGGAGTACCTACATTTCCTGATGCAAGTAGGTTCTGGGATATAGTTGACAAATTCAAAGTGAATATTTTATATACCGCTCCAACAGCCATTAGAAGTTTGATGGGCTATGGCCTAGGACCTTTGCAGGGAAAGCATCTCACGTCTTTGAAAGTATTGGGCACTGTAGGTGAACCCATCAACGAAGAAGCCTGGCATTGGTATAGTGAACATGTAGGAAAGAATCTCTGTCCAGTTGTTGATACTTGGTGGCAAACAGAAACAGGTGGCACTTTAATTAGCAATATGGCAGGCATTACACCTGCTGTTCCTAGCTGGGCCACACTACCTATGCCGGGATTGCAAATGGTTTTGGTGGATGAGAAAGGCAATGAAATTATTCCCGAAGGTGATGAAACCATTTCTGGCAATCTTTGTATTAAAGCCCCTTGGCCTGGAATCTTACGCACCACATACGGTGATCATGAAAGGTGTAGAACCAATTATTTTGCTACCTACCCGGGCATGTATTTTACGGGCGATGGTGCTATGAAAGACAAGAACGGATTCTTTAGAATTACCGGAAGGGTGGATGATGTATTGAATGTAAGTGGACACAGAATAGGTACTGCAGAGCTGGAAAACGCCATCAATATGCATAGTGGTGTGGTGGAAAGTGCGGTTGTGGGATATCCGCACGATGTAAAGGGACAGGGCATCTATGCATTTGTCATTTATCAGGGATCGCACGGGCAGGATACACATGGAACTGCAGAAATGATCAGAAAAGATATTAATCAAACTATCACACGTATCATTGGTGCTATAGCCAAACCCGATAAAATACAATTTGTGAGTGGTTTACCCAAAACGCGTAGCGGTAAAATTATGCGTAGAATACTGCGCAAAATTTCTGAAGGCGATATGGACAATGTAGGTGATCTGTCTACTTTATTGGATCCTAGTGTTGTTGAGGAGATTAAGAGAGGGAAGATTTAATTTATTTAGCTTGATCGCTATTTTGTTGTTCAGGCATTTGAGGGTCGCGCAATTCAACTGGTTTCCTTTCCTTCCTTTCCTTCATGTTCATGATTTCCACAATAAAAGAAAATGCCATGGCAAAATAGACATAGTTTTTGAGTTGCATATCATGTGCTCTTTCACTATCCCATCCTTCTACCAATAACACAAATCCTATCATTACCAAGAAGGAAAGTGCCAACATTTTTAGGGCAGGATGTTTGTGTATGAAGTTGGATATAAATAGACTGAACATAAACATCAATACCATGGCAATGACCACAGCAGCTATCATGATTTCTACATGCTTAGCAGTACCTCCAGCTGTGATGATACTATCAAAACTAAACACCATATCAATCAACACAATCTGACCAACAGCATTCTTAAAACTAATCTTCTTGGTCTCTATTCCTGCCGCCAAATCAGCATCCCCTTCTAACTTATGATGAATTTCTTTGACTGTTTTATAGATCAGAAACAAACCTCCTGCCAACATGACCAAACTTGCTAGGTCAAAACTTTTATGGTACACGGTGAAAAGAGGTTTTCCTTTTTGCGCTATCAACCAAGTTAATCCGAATAACAAAATGGATCGCATGATGATACCTGTTACCATCCATGCTAATCGGCCTTTTTTGTGGTCTTTTTCGGGCAATCGATTTAGAATAATGGACACAAATATTACATTGTCAATGCCCAATACTACTTCTAAAATGACCAATACCAAAAAGCTAATCAGACTTTCTATAGTCAATAAATGTTCCATGTTACTATGCGTTTTGTATGCAAATATAGGGTTGCACAGAACATAGTAATCCCTTGTTTGAATAATCTAAGTACAGTTGAAATAAATAAATGGTTTTAGACCCGCATCATTGCAAGTGGCACACCATTCCATTCTGGAAATAATCCCTTGCTATTTTGTAGTTTCAAATGGCTTTGCGCCACATTGCTAAAGACGGCCCTAAAATCGGTACTCACGGGCAAATCCCGTTGATCTTCTAGGTCTTGTTTTGCTAAGGATTTAATATTATGATACACTTTGCCTCCTTGTACGTCATTACCCAATACAAACAAACAACTAGCCCTTCCATGATCCGTACCTCCAGTACCATTTTGGTGAGCGGTTCTTCCAAACTCCGTCATGGTCATCACTGTTACCTCATCTTGATAAGCACTTAGGTCTTTCCAAAACGCTGCAATGCTATCACTGAAATCTCTTAGGTTTCTTGCCAGCGCGCCATTGGTGGTACCTTGGTTTACGTGTGTATCCCATCCACCTGATTCGGCAAAGGCTAGTTCTAGTCCCACTTGCATCTTAATCAACACCGCAATCTGCTTCAACGCATTTCCCAATGGCGATTGTGGGTATACCACGTCTTTTGTTGGCTGATAATTTTTCAGTTCGTTTACGTTCAACATCTTCATGGCATTAAAACTTTCTTTGCCCGTTTTATTGAGTAAACTACTAGAAGTTTGATCGTATAATTGTTCGAAGGATTGTCCAACATTTTGTCCAGCCATTGGATTATTTCGCATATTAATAGCAAAATCTTGGAGGTTGTTGATGGCTAAAGCTTCATTGTCTCCATAAAGACTACGAGGTAAAGAATTGGTCAGACTCACGGCTCTAAAAGGGGTAGCGTCATGTCCCATTAATCCCGCAACCCTATTCAACCAACCACTTGCAGTACCTTTATTAAAAGGTGTTCCAGCTTCCATATAATCTTGGGCATCAAAATGGCTGCGGGTATTATTTGGACTTCCCACGCCATGCACAATAGCCATTCTTTTCTCAGTAAAATAGGGCTGTAGGGATGCCATAGCAGGATGCAAACCAAAATGGTCGTCTAGGTTGATGAGAGATCCTTCTTTCTCAGTTGGGCTCATGTATAAACTTGGTCTGAGTATTTTCAAGTTAGGATCAGCATATGGGCTCACTGCCATCAAGCCATCCATGGCACCTCTTTGAAAGATGCAGACCATCACTTTATTTTTTTTATAGGGCTGCAAAATTTTGCTGCCACTAGCTGCTTGTGCAATAAAGTTGGGCAATCCCCCAAAGCCCGTTGCAAATAATGCCAAAGCGCCTGATTTCATAAAAGCTCTACGATGTACCATAACAATATTTTTATTTACGTTGAAATTCTGGTGAGCCAATAATCACTCCAGTAACCTGTGAAACCGTTGAATTATTTCCAGTTTGATAGGTCATGGCAACAGCTGTGTGCTTATCACTTGCTGCAGCAATTTTATCTGCAACCGTTTTATCGCTCAGCATAATACTCAAACGTTTGATATTTTCTTCTTGATTTCTTTCTGGCAATAACAAATGGCTATAAATATTCAATGCCGCTTCTGCACTTTCTGGTTCATGGTTTTGATTTAGAGATAGCAGGTTTACATTGATGCCGGGAATTTTTCCAGTGGCAAATGCAAGTCCAAAATTCATCCTATTCAACAATGAACCAGTATTAATCCAGAAACCTGCTTTGTCTGGAAAGCCAGTGGGTGCTTGATAGTAGTAAAATCTTTGTCCCATTCGGCTACACCAATTAAATACTTGGAAGGGTTGTTTGAGGTCTGCATTTGTAGCGCGTACGGCGCTGATGACTAATTCAAAGGGCGATTTAATCTTCTCCCTCAAAGCATCCGTTTGCCAGAACTCTACACTGTTAACCATGGTAATCAACACCTCTTTGATATTGCCATTTGTTTTTAAAAATCGGTCGGCCATTTTCTGTACAAGTGCATCAGAAGGCTTGTCGCTCACAAAACGAGTAGCCAATTTTTTGCAAACAAATTTAGCAGTGGAAGGATGGTTACTCAGTAGACTCAAAACGGCTAGTCCTTCTTGATAACCATCTTTGCCATCAAAACTTTTCCCTAGAATTTGTTTGGTGCTTTCATCGTGTTTGTCTGCTCTAAAAATAAAATCTCCTTCGCGTACAAACCCTCTTTTCTCTAATTGATTAGCACCTGCCCTGTCTAATATTTTTCTTTGGGGGGCATCTTTCAACAAAGGCACAACAGCCCATCCTGTCAAGGCTTTTGCTACTTCTGTTACGTCTTTCTGTGTATAGCCTCCATCAACACCAAGGGTATGCAATTCCATCACTTCGCGGGCATAGTTTTCATTTAATCCGGCAATTCTTTTGGTATTCACTGCTTGTTGCAAAAAGGCATTCCCTTTTTGCATGGTATCGCTCAACTTTTCATCGATAGCTTTGTTGATATTATTTTGTACGCGAATCCTTCTAGGGTCACGTGCCATAGCATTGTTATCGCTCACACTTTGAGCATTGTCTAAGTACTCTAACATTGCAGGATGCTTGGCCGTTGCCAATACCATTTGTTCAAAATTCCCGGTTACATTTGGACGAATGGCGTCTCTCTCATAAGTCATGATAAACTGTTGGCATTGTGGTTTGGTGAGAGAAACATTAAAATGGTTAAACCAGAAATCGGTCAGCAGTTCGTGCAATTGATTGCTTCCATAGGCAGCTCGTACGATTTTCTGATTAATCAATTGAGTCTGCAATTCAAGAAAAGGTTTCAAACCTTCCGCCACCATGATCTTTCTAATCTCTTCTCTATATTCAGCTTTGTCTAATCCTTTCACAGAATCTTTGGTTACCAAATTGTGTTTTACTGCAAGGCGTAATATCTGCCCGGGAGTAAGATAGGTATTGGCAATGGTTTCATTACTCAATTGTAATGTGTTCATCAGCGTCATTCGATTGTTGGCAGCACTATCGTTTAAATATCCATCAAGTTGTTGTTCTAGCCACAGTTCTAGTCCTACTTTCACCACCGCATCAATTTCTCCAGGCTTGGCACCGAAGCTAAATCGGCTCAATAAATGTGCCGCTGCTTGACGCGTATTGAGTCCTGCTTTTTTATACGGCAATTTGATACTGGTGGTACTGGTAGCAACCAAATGCGTAAAAGAAAAGAGCAGGATAATTCCAGCGCCAAGGGTGAAAGCTTTTAACAACCTATTGGGTTTCATGGCAATGATTTGTTTTAAGATGTAGAAATAAGACAAAGGTTTAATCCTTAAAAAAAAATCTCGCAGTATATCACTAGCGAGATTTTTCTTGATTCAGTTCCACATTTGTACAATTAGATTTCTATTAAGCCTTCCTATTGAAATGCGCGCATAAACAGGTATGGTTATTTTCTAGCCACTTTATACAGGATGGTACCCATGGCTGCAAACATGAATGTGCCTAGCACAAAATATCCACCATGTGTTAAAGCATTGCTGATGGAAGATTCTAGGCTAATGGCTTGTAAGAATTTATCACCGCTATCAGAACCAGCAATAAAGGCTATGACCACTCCTGCCACTGCACCTCCTGCAACCAGCCCTGTAGCAAACAAATTACCCTTACCCAATTCCTCTTCTTCGGCACTTGTTGTTTTGCCCTCTTTTTTCTTTTTCATTTCAACAATACCTCTAATGGCACCACCAATAAATATGGGAAGGGTTGTTGCTAATGGTAAGTAAGCACCTACGGCAAAACTCAAAGATTTAATGCCGCAGAGTTCCATGGTAACAGCAAGAAAAACGCCGGCAAAAACGTATTGCCAGTCGAGGTTCTGCGACAAGATCCCTTTAATCAGTGTAGCCATTAAAGTAGCTTGAGGGGCGGGATATTTATCCGTTCCAATTGCGTGGTGGATACCCTGACTGACCATTTCTGAAGTTGGTTTGTCGAGGAATTTAACGGTAATCCCAATTACAATTGAAGAAACGATGGCACCCACAAACAAGGCAATTTGTTGGTTTCGAGGTGTTGCTCCAACAATATAACCGCTTTTTAAATCCTGCGATGTAGCGCCAGCGTTTGCTGCGGCAATACAGATCATTCCACCCACTACCAAAACAAGGGGTTCGTAAGATTGTCCGGTCCATCCCACACTCAAAAAGATGAGACTGGTTCCCATTACGGTGGCAATGGTCATTCCACTGATGGGGTTATTGGAGGAACCAATGAGCCCAACAATTCTAGAAGAAACAGTCACAAATAAAGCCCCAAACAAAATCACTAAAACACCAATTAATAATTTTTGCACAATACTATCACCAGGCACTTGTGGAAGTACCGTGATCAAAGCGATTAAACCCAAGCTACCCCAACCAACCCATTTGAGGCTAAGGTCTTTTTCGGTGCGCAATACAGTGCCTGCACCATTTGCTTTTTCCGCTTTCATGGAGGCGATGCTTCCTTTTACGGAAGAAACAATGGTAGGAATGGTTTTAATTAAAGTAATGATGCCTCCTGCAGCAACAGTGCCAGCGCCAATTTGACGAATGAAGGCATAATATACTGCCGCAGAATAATCTGCAAATTGGTGTGTGATGGGATCCCAATTGCCTTTACCCCCAGCCTTGTTGATATCGGCCAAGTAGCCCAATTTCACCAACTGTAAAGCAATCATATCAGGAGGCACTAATGACGACAATAAAGGAATTAACACCAACCAACTGAGTACCCCACCGGCTACTAACACGCCACCAATCTTCGGACCAATAATATAACCCACCCCCAAATATTCTGGGGTAATTTCTCCGCTCACTTTAGCAGAGGGAAAAAATTTATTGGTTTGCTTGGTAGCCCAATAAGGCGTTTCAGCAATCACGTGCAAAACCTTTTGTAGCAAGGCATACGCGAAGGCCACGCCCAAACCCCAGAAAGCAGTTTTTGCAAAATCGCCGCCTTTTTCGCCGGCTTTTAATACGTCACCACATGCGGTTCCTTCAGGATAAGGCAGGTTATCATGCTCATTAACAATCAGTGCTTTTCTCAGTGGCACCATCAATAAAGTACCCAATAATCCACCAACAATAGCTAAGATTAAAATGGTGAGATAATTGAAATATTCTGCACTATCGGGAGATGATAAAAATAAAAATCCAGGTAAGGTAAATGCCACACCCGCTGCAATACTTTCACCTGCCGATCCTGTTGTTTGAATGATATTGTTTTCTAAAATGGTGGTCTTTAAAAATCTCCTGCCCATTGTGATAGCAATCACTGCAATGGGTATGGAAGCGGAGACAGTTAGTCCGGCTTTTAGCGCAAGATAAACCGTTGCTGCACCAAAAATGACACCAAACAAACTACCCATCAAAATTGACTTCACGGTCAATTCCTTCATATTGTCTTCGGGTGCTACAAATGGCTTGAAAGTTTTCTTTGTTTCTGACATGGCTAGCTTTTATAAGTGAAAGGTTGAGTTGATGAACAAATGCAAGAATAAAGTGAATTCCTATATCTTTAAAAATCCAAAATACAACTTATGAGTGAAATTCTGAGCGAAGTTAAGAAAACAGGTATGCCAAAAGCAGTTCCTTATATCATTGGAAATGAGGCTGCTGAAAGATTTAGTTTCTATGGTATCCGTTCCATTATGAGTACTTTTTTAGTGGCTCAGTTTTTCAATCCTACTATGAACCCGATGTTACAAAATGTAGCAGAAGCCAAATCGAATGAAATGGTGCACCTTTTTGTAACCTTAGCTTATTTTATGCCCTTGGTGGGGGGTATTTTGGCCGACTGGTTTTTTGGCAAATACAAGGTCATTTTATACGTGTCTATATTATACGCTATAGGTAACCTAGTCTTGGCAGTTTCAACCCATAACCTAACTTATTTTTCGATTGGACTGATTGTGATTGCAGCCGCTGCAGGTGGTATCAAATCATGTGTATCGGCCAATGTGGGCGACCAATTTGATAAATCGAATGAGCATTTATTGTCTAAAATGTATGGCTGGTTTTATTTTACTATTAATACGGGTTCCATTGTTTCTACCTTATTAATACCCATTATTTACAATAAATACGGACCAGAACTGGCATTTGGCATTCCGGGTGTGTTGATGTGTTTGGCTACCATCATCTTCTTTATGGGAAGAAAGAAATATGTGCGGGTACCTCCATCTGGACCAAAGCGAGAAAATTTTATGTCCATTAGTTTTTTTGCCATTATTCAATTATTTAAGAAAAAAGACGCGAGGCCTTTTTGGGAGCGCCTAAGCGTAGAACGAAATTTTTCACCCAAATCAATTGATGGCGTTCAGGCAGTTTATCGGATTTTGATGGTCTTTGCATTCACGCCTATCTTTTGGGCCATGTGGGATCAAAACCTTGCTGAATGGGTATTACAGGCCAAAAAATTGGACTTGAACATTTTTGGTTATGAATTATTTGCCGAACAAATTCAAACCTTTAACCCCCTATTTTTAGTGAGCATGATTCCGGTAATGACCTATGGCGTTTTCCCTTTGTTTGAAAAAATAGGCATCACCCCAACGCCATTGAGAAAAATTGGTGCAGGGCTTTTTTTAACTGGAATTACCTTCGTAATTATTGCTTTGTTGCAAACAAGTATTGACGAAGGTGGACGCCCCAGTGTATGGTGGCAGATCCTTGCTTATTTGATCTTGGCCATTGCAGAGATTTTGGTTTCGATGACATGTTTGGAATATGCTTATACCCATTCTCCAAAATCAATGAAAAGTACCATGAGTGCGTTATACTTGTTGGGCATTTCTGTAGGAAATTATTTTGATAGTCTTGTAAATAAAAGTATCGCCAACAACGGATTTTTTGCTCAATATACTGGTGCAAAATATTATTGGTTATTCATCGGCATCATCACCGTATTTTTCATTCTGTATCTTTTTATAGCTAAACGACTACCAGAAAAAAGTTATGTGGGATTAGAAGATGCAGAGCCCGTAAAGGCTTAATAAAATGCTGTACTTTCGCGGAGCAATATTTTTAGCATGAACATATTATTGTTGGGATCAGGAGGAAGGGAACACGCATTGGCTTGGAAAATGAGCCAGAGTTATCACTGCGATCAATTATTTATTGCGCCCGGAAATGCAGGCACAGCGCAGTTTGGAAAGAATTTGGCTGTAGGAGTGAATGACTTTAATGCCATCAGAACAATTTGTTTGGAAAATAAAATTGGGATGTTGGTGGTTGGACCTGAAGACCCTCTCGTAAATGGCGTTTATGACTATTTTCAACATCATGACGACCTTGCACATATTACAGTAGTAGCACCTTCTGCCGCTGCTGCGCAATTAGAAGGCAGTAAAGCTTTCAGCAAAAAATTCATGCAACGACATGGTATTCCAACTGCAGCTTATGCGGAGTTTACTAAGGCTGAATTTGAAGCAGGAAAAAAATATATTGCTGCACATAGTTTGCCCGTGGTATTAAAAGCGGATGGACTAGCCGCCGGTAAAGGAGTAATCATAGCAGAAACTACGGCGGATGCTTTGAAAAGCTTTGAAGAAATGATTATCCATGAGCAGTTTGGAGCGGCTAGTAGTAAAGTAGTGGTAGAAGAATTTTTGAAGGGAATAGAAGTGAGTGTTTTTGTGTTGACTGACGGTAAGGATTATCAAATCATTGGCCACGCCAAAGACTATAAAAGAATTGGAGAAGGAGATACGGGACTAAACACTGGCGGTATGGGTTGTGTGAGCCCAGTTCCATTTATGGATGAGGTGTTCATGAAAAAAGTGACTCAGAAAATTATAGATCCTACCGTTGCTGGTTTGAATCAGGAAGGGCTGGTGTATCATGGCTTTATATTCTTCGGTTTGATGAATGTGGCTGGGGAACCCTGGGTCATTGAATACAATTGTAGAATGGGTGATCCGGAAACCGAAGTAGTGCTGCCTTTGTTGGAAACGGATTTGGTAGGTCTTTTTGCTGCAATGGACAACGGCACATTGGCAGACGTGAACATCAATTTCAGTAGCCAATGTTGCGCAACTGTGATGGCAGTGAGCGGTGGATACCCTGGAGATTACCAAAAAGGCATGAAAATTACCGGATTAGATGGACTAGATGTTAAAGTTGGAGCAGAAACCTTGGTTTTCCATGCTGGCACTGTTATTGCGGATGATGAAGTACAAACAAATGGTGGTAGGGTTTTGGCCGTTAGTTCTTACGGAGAAAGCCTCCCTGAAGCGGTAGCAAAATCAATAGCAGTGCTGAAAAATATCCATTTTGAGGGCATCTATTATCGGAAAGATATTGGTTTTGAATTCCCTTCCTAAGGGTTGAAAGCAATTTTTAGCCCGTAATTGTCAATAAAGCCTTAAAAAATGGGGTATTTGGGCTTTGTTTATTCCATTTATTTAAGACACCTTTGCAAGCATTCATTTCATACATTCGAACTAATTATATACAATGGGATTGTTTAACTTTTTTACTCAAGAGATTGCCATAGACTTAGGGACGGCCAATACCCTAATTATCCATAACGACGAAGTAGTGGTAAACGAACCTTCCATAGTTGCCTTAAACCGTAATAATCCAAAGGAAGTGCTGGCCGTTGGCAAACGTGCGTTGATGATGCACGAAAAAACCCATGAAAGCATTCGTACAGTTCGTCCATTGAAAGACGGGGTAATTGCCGATTTCAATGCAGCTGAATTGATGATCAGGGAATTGATCAAAATGATCTATCCCAAAAAACCCCTTTTTCCACCTAGTTGGCGCATGGTGATATGTATTCCATCTTCCATTACTGAAGTGGAAAAACGTGCAGTTCGCGATAGTGCGGAACAAGCTGGGGCAAAAGAAGTGTACATGATTCACGAACCTATGGCAGCAGCACTGGGTATTGGTATTGATGTGGAAGAACCCGTTGGCAATATGATTATTGACATTGGTGGTGGTACCACAGGCATTACGGTCATTGCACTTGCAGGTATTGTATGCGATCAGAGTATCCGTATTGCTGGCGATGAATTTACGGCCGACATCATGGAGGCTTTACGTAGATACCATAGTTTATTAATTGGCGAGCGTACTGCAGAACAAATTAAAATTACAGTGGGAGCTGCCATGAAAGATTTAGACAATCCTCCTGATGATATGCCTGTTAATGGGCGCGACCTTGTTACGGGTATTCCAAAACAAATCATGGTGAGCTATCAGGAAATTGCAGAAGCATTGGATAAAAGTATTTTCAAAATTGAAGAAGCCATTTTGAAAGCATTGGAAACAACACCTCCAGAATTGGCTGCAGATATTTATCGCAGGGGTTTATATTTAACCGGTGGTGGTGCTTTATTGCGTGGCTTAGACAAACGCCTTAGCGCTAAAATTAAATTACCAGTACACATTGCAGACGATCCATTGAAGAGTGTGGTACGCGGTACTGGACTAGCTTTGAAGAATTATCAGCGTTTCCCTTTTATCATGAGATAATTGAAAAACATTTTCCTTTTCATACAACGCAACTTCACTTTTCTAAGCTTTTTAATCTTAGAAGTAATGTCTATCGTTTTATTGAGTGGTAGCAGCAAAACACACCAAGTTTTTTTCTCTGCCTTTGCAGAAGAGTCTACCAGTAAATTCAACAAGCAATACAATAATTGGCGCTACTATTTTAGTTTGAAAGAAACCAATCTGTTATTGGTTGAAGAAAATGCGCGTTTACGGAATGCACTTAAAAGCAATTTTATTAGTGCTGATACTTCCTTTATTATTAAAATAGACACTTTGCTGAGAGACAGCTTAGGCAATGCCAGAAAATACAGTGTACTACCAGCAAAAGTGATTGGCAATACTATTAGTTTACAGAACAATTATATTACACTAGAAAGAGGAAGTTTGCAAGGCGTGAATAAAGGCATGGCTGTAATGAGCTCTTCGGGTATTGTAGGAGTTGTGGTTGCAGTTAGTGAAAACAATGCCAGGGTAATGAGCTTATTGCATAGAAGCAGCAGCGTGAGTGCCATGCTGAAAAAAGACAATAGCGCAGGAAGCATTGAATGGGATGGTGCTGACCCAAGTTATTTAATCCTAAAAAATATTCCCAAAAGTTCTAAAGTTCTAAAAGGAGATACTGTTATAACAAGTACTTATTCTTCAAACTTTCCATCGCATTTAATGGTGGGCACAGTAAATAGTATTGTGGCAGATGCTTCTAGCAATTTTTATACTTTAAAAATAAAGACGGCTACTAATTTCTTTGCTTTACAATTTGCGTATTTGATTAAAAATTCAGGATATGCTGAACAAACAGCAATCGAAAACAGAACTGAAAAAAATTAATGAGCGACCTGCTAAAAAATATCATCCGTTTCCTGTTGTTTATCTTGTTTCAGGTATTTATTCTGAATGAGGTACCCCCCATACATCAGTTTGTCATTCCCTATATCTATTTTCTTTTTATCCTTTGGTTGCCTTTTAATATCAATCGTTTTTTTTTATTGATCATTGCTTTTGCGTTTGGAATGGCTTTAGATTATTATACAGGAACAGCTGGACTACACTCGGCACCATGTGTTTTAATTGCCTACCTCCGTCCCTTTCTATTGAACTTGTTGATTCCTCAAGACACTACTGAACACAGTTATTTAGAACCCAGCATTAAGAGTATGGGTTGGGCGCCTTACAGTCTTTATGTGGGATTACTAACCTTCATCCACCATTTTTTATTGGTGCTAATAGAATGGTTACAGTTTGGCAACTTTGTTTATTTTCTTGGTAAAGTTGGAGCTACTACTGCCATGAGTCTAATTCTCATTTTTATCACAGAGATGTTATTCTTTAGAAAAGCCCGTTTCAGAACAAATAAAGCCTAGCTATCAACATATATGTATAACTTTTTTACAAAAAACTATTATGTCGGTATTTAATCAAAGCAGGGGCAAGGTGATACAAATCATTTTCGGGGTTATATTCATTATAATCTTGGTTCAATTGATTAACCTTCAAGTTTTCTCTGCCAAATACAAACTTGCCGCAGAAAACAATGCGATCTATAGAAAGATTATCTACCCCGACAGAGGCATCATCTTCGACCGCAAGAGCCGAGCAATGCTTGAAAATATCATTAGCTATGACTTAGTAGTTACACCAGTTGAATCTAAAGGTTGCGACACACTAGCCCTTTGCAAATTATTAAACATCAATACAATAGAATATAAAAAACGCATGAAAGAGTTGGTCTATAAAAACACTAGCGTTAAACCAAGCGTTTTTGAACCCTTACTTTCTAAAGAGTTAATTGCAAAACTCTATGAGAACATGTACAAGTTTCCCGGTTTTATTCTAACCGATCGCTCCGTAAGAACCTATCCCTATAATACAGGGGCTCAGGTATTGGGTTATATTGCTGAAGTTGATACCGGCTTTCTAAGAAGACACAAAGAAGAAGGCTATGAGATGGGCGATTACGCAGGTATGAACGGACTTGAACGGACTTATGAGAATGTGCTCATGGGTGTTAGAGGTATTAAAAGATATATTCGTGATAATAAAAGCCGACTTCAAGGCGCTTATGAAAATGGCCTATTCGACACTACTGCAGTTGCAGGTAGAAATTTGTATACAAGTGTTGATGTTGAAGTACAACAACTAGCAGAGAAATTGTTGGCCAATAAAATAGGTAGTGCCGTTGCCATTAACCCCAAAACAGGGGGCATTATTGCGATGGTTTCTAGTCCCAATTACAACCCCAACGACCTCACAGGCAGTGCTCGTAGAAAAAACCTTGGTCGGATGTTATTGGATACAGCCCGTCCCATGTTTAACCGTGCTATCAAAGGTCAATATCCGCCTGGATCTACTTTTAAACCATTGGGGGCAGTTATTGCATTAGATGAAGGCCTGATTACACCAAGTTATGGCGTTTCTTGTTTTGGGGCGTATACCAATTGTGGCGTGACGGTAAAATGCGAACACAAAAATCCAGGTCATGCCGCAAATCTTCGCTTGGCCCTAGCTAATTCTTGTAACTCCTATTTCTCTCAGATCTTTAGGATGGCAATTGATAATCCGGAATACCGCAATCCGCAAAAAGGATATTTGAAGTGGAAAGAATACATGAATAATTTTGGGATGGGTACTACTTTAGACGTAGACCTTCCAAGTGAAAACAAAGCAAGTGTTCCAGATACTTCGGTTTATAATAAAGCATATGGCAAAAACAGGTGGAATAGTTGCACCATACTAACACTGGGAATTGGGCAGGATAAAATGACTGCCACACCTGTTCAACTGGCAAATATGATGTGTGTGATTGCCAACAAAGGATACTATTACTCACCTCATTTTGTAGATAGCATAGAAAAAGAAGACAAAGAAGACAAACTTTTTCTTGGAAAATACCGCAAGAAACACGTAGTCACACAAACGTCTGATACCGTTTTCCAAGCAGTCCATGATGGGATGCATGACGTAACAATTTATGGAACTGCATCAACTATTAAGGTTCCGGGTGTGCAATATTGTGCCAAAACCGGAACTGCGCAAAATCCGCACGGAAAAAATCATTCGATTTTTGTTTGTTTCGCACCTAAAGACAATCCAACTATAGCAGTTGCTGTAATTGTGGAGAACGCGGGTTATGGTTCTACATGGGCTGGACCCATTGGCGCATTCATGATGGAAAAATATTTAAATGATACCATTTCTACAGATGGATTGGCAGAAGTAGAACGCATTTCAAATACAGACTTAGTTCCCTCGGCAATTAAAGAATGGTATGTTAGAAAAGATAACCAACGGCAAGCCCGACTAGCTTTAGAAGCCGCAGCCGCTGCATCTAAAGCTTCTGAAATAAGTGAAGAAGAAGACAACGTAGAAAAAAATCCGGGCATTAATAAAAAACAAAATGAACCGCAACTGGAAATTGGTCCAACGGTAGATCCAAAGAAAAAATCAAACGAAAAAAAGAAGCCATCCAATATCAATACCGCTTTATACTTGCACACAGAAGATAGAATTAAAGTAAAAAAAACTAAGGCCTGAGTTATATGAGTACGAGAACTAGTTCTGTATCTAAAGGAGTTGATTGGACCATTGTGGCACTCATTGCTATCTTGGTAGGCATTGGTATCCTTTGCATCTTTATGGTAGAATACCGAACAGGCACCAACTGGTTACAATTGTTTTTAGGAGGCAAAACCAATTATAGCAAGCAATTGATCTTTGCTGGATTTTGTACACTTATTGCCACGTTCATTTTATTGGCCGATAGTAAACTCTTTACCGCATTTGCAAACCTTACCTATGTTTTTGGCATTTTATTAATGCTCGCAACATTGGCAATAGGGAAAGATATTAATGGATCAAAAAGCTGGATTGCACTTGGTGGTGGTTTTAATTTACAACCTGCAGAACTCTGTAAAATATTTGTTGCTTTGGCATTGGCCAAATACTTATCCATGCAGAATACAGACTTCTCTAAACTTCGTTCTCAATTGATTGCCTGTGCCATTGTTTTGTTACCTGCTGTGTTAGCCAGACTGCAACACGAAACAGGCTTGGCACTCGTTTACCTCAGTTTTTTTATTGCCATGTATCGCGAAGGTTTACCAGCGGGAATTTTGGTGAGTGGCATTTCTTTTGTAGCATTGGTAGTGGCTACGCTAATTGTTGACCCCAATATTTTAGCCATTGCACTTACACTAATTGCTATTTTGATTATTTATTTTTTGAAGCGACAAATTAAACGCAATAGCAAACTGCTTTTAATAATCATCAGTATTTGGGCTGTATGTGTAGGTACTCAACGATTTGCTGTGCCTTATATTTTCAATAATGTATTTGAGTGCTATCAAAGTCAACGTATCTATAGTGCTGTAGGTAAAGACTATGATTGTGGTTTAAACAAACATAATAAATCAGAAATTACTGGTACAAAATCATTCAAACCAGACGACTATAATGTGCGTCAGAGTAAAATAGCCATCGGTTCTGGTGGTTTCTGGGGAAGGGGCTTTTTAAAAGGAACACAAACAAGGGGGAAATATGTTCCTGCACAACATACCGACTTCATCTTCACATCGCTTGGAGAAGCTTTTGGCTTTGTTGGTTGCGCTATCTTTCTGCTGCTCTATTTGTTTTTATTAATTAGGATTACTCAGATTGCAGAACGACAACGTAGTACTTTTAGTAGGGTATATGCATACAGTGTGGCCAGTATTATGTTCTTTCATATTGCCGTGAATGTTTGTATGACTATTGGATTATTCCCCATCATTGGTATTGCACTTCCATTGATCAGCTATGGTGGGTCTTCGTTACTTACTTTCACCGTGTTGATTTTTATTTTAATCCGACTTGATGCCGACAGGCAAATGGTGCTGCGCTAATTTCATGTTTTATTTCCCAAAAAAAGTATGCAAATCATTCCACTATCTGAAGGCAGTTTTACCATCGACAAAACAAAAGTCTTTGTTCCTTTCGATACTAGTACAGAGATACTGAACCACCGACCAATGGGTAGTTTATTAGTAGAGATCCAGCCATTTGTAATTGTTACAGAAAAAGATGTGATCTTATTAGACACAGGTTTGGGCTATCGCGACAAACAAGGAAATGCACAATTACACGCAAATCTTTATCGAGCAGGAGTCAATCCCACACAAGTTACTAAGGTACTAATGAGTCATTTACACAAAGACCATGCCGGTGGCGTTACTGTTACAGGACAACAGCAAGATGAACGATTTATCAGTTTCCCTTATGCTACCTATTATGTACAGAGAAGAGAATTTGAACACGCACTTGAAATTGGAACGGCTTCCTATATCGTTACTGATTTTGAATTATTAGCGGAATTCAGTAAGGTTGTTTGGCTTGAAAGTGATGAAGGAGAAATTGAAGGTGGCATCAAATATCAAGTAACAGGTGGACATAGTATCTATCACCAAGTATTTTGGATAACTGAAAATGGAGAGACCGCATTTTTTGGAGGCGATGTGGCGCCGCAGCTGCAACAAATGAAAAGTAAATTTGTAGCCAAATACGATTACGATGGAAAAAAATGTATGGAGCTAAGGCAGCAATGGTGGAAAGAAGGTCAGGAGCAGCATTGGACGTTTTTGTTTTATCACGATATACAATCACCTATTTGGAAAATTTTTTATTGATTATTTTGTTTTCGTTGTACGCGCATCTCCATACGTTTGTCTAATTCCTTTTTGATCTCATTATTAAAATCACGATCAACCGTTAAAGCTTTGTTGGCGCGTTCTTCAGTACCCAATATTTTCTTCATCTCCACTTTTAATTTTTTTCGCTCAACCAGAATTTTTTCTTCAAATCCAATCACGTCGTCTTTTTGCTCATCTCGGATTTTTTTGGCTTTATCAGCAAAATCATAATATACAGGCCAAAATTTCTGTGCTTCTTCTGATGTAAGTGCTAATTGACGCGTGATATAGGCAATTTTCAAACCCTGTATATTTGCTTTGTATCCTCCTGATCCGGCTGGACGATCTTTTTGTGCGAAGGCTGCAATTTGTAAAAAGCAACAAGTAATTAGTAGGTAAAAAATCTTTTTCATGATGACATTTTTAATGTTGTTTGTTTTGCTTTATTTACTCGACTCTTCAAATCCAATTGGAATTAAGTGACTATTTTCTATTAAATATTCATCGAGCTTTTCATTGCTCAATGTTTGCATATGTTCACTCATGGGTAGCATAGGCACTTTTGGCTCTATGAAAATCGCTTCATTCGTTGCAACTGTATTTTCTTCCAAATAGTTGGATAACGCTGCATCAGAAACCTGATCCAATGTCATTGACATTTCCTCTTTACTATAATTATCTGCGTTTTTAATTGCATGTCTATCAGAAAAAAGAAAAGCACTGATTATTAAGATGCCGGCCATCAATGCTGCTGCAGCATAAGTCATCCATTTCCGTGCAAATTGCATAGAAACAACAGGAGTTTGAGGAACAATGGGCAATTCCTGAGTTAAGGAAACTTCCTGAGTTAAGGGAACTTCATCAGTTAAGGGAACTTCATGAGAAATAGACAATTTTTCCAGCACTAGATTTGGCACTCGACCAAAATAACCCTCCGGTATTTGATAAGGTTCCGTTTTTCCAATAGAAGCTAATAAAGGGGCTATAGCTTCTGTTTCTTGTAATATTGCTTGCTTATTTTCCATTTGCCTTAGTATGACTCTAACAGCTGTGCTGGGTTTAATTATTTTTTATAAATGCTTCTATTTTTTTTGCTGCATGATGATAGCTAGCTTTCAATGCGCCTTCACTGGTTTCTAAAACCTTACTCATTTCTTCGTATGGCATTGCGTCGTAATACCTTAAATGAAAAACCAATCGTTGTTTTTCTGGCAACTTTTGAATGGCCAATTGCAATTTCCACTCCAATTGATTGGGATTAAAATGACTGTCGGCCTTAATCTTTTCTTCCAATATCGTTCCCATCTGCTCTAAACTTACTAAGGACCTTCTTTGTTCTTTTGCTATAAAACTCAAGGTTTCATTGGTGGCAATGCGGTAAATCCAGGTAAATAACTGGCTTTCTTCTCTGAAATTCTCCAGCCCCTTCCAGATTTTGATAAGGGTATTTTGAAGGATATCATCCGCATCTGCATGGTCTATTACCATCCTCCGAATATGCCAATATATTTTTTCCTGATACTTCCTGATAATAGCGGTATAACCCTGCTCCTTAGTAGCGGCATTAGAAAAAAGAGATAAAAGTTCTTGGTCGCTCAAATGCATAGCACTATTGGTGATTTGTAGGACTACTAGAAAATTAAAACGTTTAATTGAGAAGAACAGATTTATTCTTTGAGAAGAATTTATTTATCTTAGGGCCTTAATTGAATTATGCCTTCATCAGAATATATCATCAACTTCAAGCGCAACGTAACAGATAAATACACCATTTATAATAGTTTGTTTTCTGCCCTTCCCTTTTCTGGGATTGCCAATGTTGGCGCACTTTTACCCATTTTATTACAGGCCTGTATTGATGGTTATGCTGACGCAAAAACTCCTATGGAAATCATAGATCGCTTTTTTGATCAACATACCAATGCTGTTTCGGAAAGGGATAAACTAGAGCGACTTTTCAAGTTTGTTCAATATATAGAAAGGCAAATTGTTTTATTTGACGCCATTGAAGACGCTGCATTTGATGAAGTGAATGATGTTCAAGGGCCGGGTAGTTTAAAGTCGCTCATTAACGAAGCTAATTTTGCTGGAAAAACAGCCTTGCTAAAACAAAAACTGAAGAAGTTTCGTGTTCGTGTGGTTTTAACGGCCCATCCTACCCAGTTTTATCCTGGTAGTGTATTGGGCATCATACACGATATGAATGAAGCCATCCGCAAAAATGATTTTCATACCATCAATGCCTATATCCAACAACTGGGTATCACTCCGTTTTTTAACAAAAAGCAACCTACCCCATTAGACGAAGCGGTTAACCTGATGTGGTACTTAGAAAATATATTGTATCCATCTATCGGCAATATTTATAATGATATCAATCGCGAAGTTTTTGACAGCGCCTATGATGGAGAAAATCCATTCATTGAATTGGGCTTTTGGCCTGGGGGCGATAGAGACGGGAATCCTTTTGTAAATGGACTCACCACTTTAAAAGTAGCAGAAGCCTTGCGCAGTGCTATTGTGGTTTGTTATTACAGAGATATTCGCAAACTGAAGCGCCGTTTAAGTTTTACAGGTGTTGACCTCATCATTCAACAGTTGGAGAAACAGCTTTACCAAAATGTGTTTATACCAGAGCAAAGCAAGAGAATTAGCAAGGATGAGTTATTGCATTCTTTATATGAAGCTAGAACCTTATTAATTCAACAACATCACTCTTTGTTTTTGAATAGATTGGATAGTCTAATTCATAAGGTGAAAATTTTTGGTACCCATTTCGCTTCACTTGATATTAGACAAGATAGTCGCATTCATACTGCTGTTTTGTTACAGATTAATCAAGAACTTATTGACGACCAATCGCCCGCAATTTTACCTACTAATTATACTAACTTAAGTGTAGAAAATAAGCTCCTTGCACTTGCCGCAATTGACACCGTGCTTGATCCTGCTTTTATTAAAGACATCATTTCTCAAGATACCTTAGACAGTATCTATGCCATTAAAAGTATTCAACACAAAAATGGAGTAGCCGGATGCCATCGATATATTATTAGTAATTGCCAAGGGCCGGTGAATGTAATGGAAGTGTATGCATTATTGCGTCTATGTGGATGGAAAAAAGATTCCATGACCATTGATATTGTTCCTTTGTTTGAAACCATAGACGACTTAGAACAAGCTGAAACAACCATGGAATATTTGTACCATTTGCCCGAATACAAACACCATTTAGCATTGAGGCACTTGCAACAAACCATCATGCTAGGTTTTAGTGATGGCACAAAAGATGGTGGCTATTTACAAGCCAACTGGAGTATTTATACTGCTAAAGAAAATCTAACTGCTATTTCACGCAAATACAATGTAAAAGCAAAATTCTTTGATGGCCGTGGCGGTCCACCTTCTCGTGGAGGAGGAAAGACCCATAAGTTCTATGCATCCATGGGCAATAATATTGAAAATGAAGAAATTCAATTGACCATTCAAGGACAAACCATTACTTCCAACTTCGGTACCATTCAATCTTCTCAATATAATCTTGAACAATTATTAAGCGCCGGATTAAGCAATGAATTATTTTCCGATTCGCGTATACAACTGTCTCAACATGATCGCTTTTTAATGGACGAACTCGGCAAGATTAGTTATGCCTCTTATCAAGCATTTAAAACACATCCTTTGTTTTTGGCTTATATGCAGCAGTTTAGTCCCCTGAACTATTATAGCAAAAGCAATATCGCCAGTAGACCCGCTAAACGTGGAAGCGATGGCGGACTTCGTTTTGAAGACCTTCGTGCCATACCTTTTGTGGGTAGCTGGAGCCAGCTAAAACAAAATGTACCCGGTTTTTTTGGGGTAGGTACTGCTTTACAACAAATGAAAGAAAAAGGATTGTGGAACGATACCAAAGCCATGTTCCGCAACTCATTATTCTTCCGCACCCTGATAGACAATAGCATGATGAGCATGCTCAAATCCTTTTTTCCGCTTACAGAATACGTGAAAAAAGATCCACAATTTGGACCAGTATGGGAAATAATTAAAACGGAGTTTGACCTTACTTCTTCCTTGGTGATGGAATTAGCCAATGCCCAATCTTTGATGGAAGACGATAAACCTGGCAGGGCATCTATTCAAATGCGCGATAAAATTGTATTGCCCTTATTAACTATTCAACAATATGCATTGATCCAATTACACGGAAAAGAAATAGAGCCCGAATTGAAAGCAGTTTATGAAAAGCTGTTGACAAGAACCATGTTTGGAGTGATCAATGCTGCCCGAAACTCAGCTTAAACATCGTCCTTCCATTGCCATAAATGTAAACAGGCATAAGTGCGATAGGGACTCCATTTTTTAGACAGTTCCAGCATCTTTGTTTTGAGCGCTTTTTTATCGAGCTCCTCTAAGCGATAAATTTTTATCATGGCTTGCTGTATACCCAAATCGTCCACTGCAAAAACGTCTTCTCTACCCAAGCTAAACATCAACAACATTTCTACCGTCCATTTACCCACCCCTTTTATTTGTACCAACAATTCAATGATGGCTTCATTATCCATTTTTTGTAACAGTTTATCCGTTACTTTATTTTCTATACAAAAAGCTGCTACATTGTGTATGTATCCCACTTTAGCATAACTGAGGCCAATACCCCGCAATGTTTCAATAGGCGTTTCCAAAACTTGTTGCGGCTTGGGTTCCTTCCCATCAAAAAGTTCCAAAAATCTTTTAAAAATCACTTTTGCCACTTTGGTACTCAACTGCTGACTCATGATACTAGCCATTAACCTTAAGGGAATGTTTTTCCTCAGTGCTAATTCAGGCATTGCTTCCAACAAGGTTTTAGCCAATTTTCGGTCTTTTTCTAAATGTGCCATGTATTCCATTTTGTTAAGATAAGACATTTAGTGATGACGAAAAAAATGCAAACCGACCAACTCTTTTAGGATAAAATAAGATGAAAAGGAACCGCATATTTCGTAGCTTTCAGAAAATCATAACAATGCATCCTCTATTCAAATTTTCATGTAAAGTATTATTGGTTTTAACTATAATGGGTGCCCATACTTTTCCAACTGCTGCACAAAACAATGACGAAGTTAGTATTCGGAATATTTTAAAAAGTCAGACAGATGAATGGAACAAAGGAAATCTCGTTTCATTCATGAAGGGATACTGGAATAACGATAGTCTATTGTTTGTAGGTAAATCAGGCGCCACTTATGGCTACCAAAAAACACTGGCGAATTATCAAAAAGGATATCCGGATACTGCCGCAATGGGTAAGCTTGATTTTAATATTCTGCAGGTAAGAAGACTAAGCCCCAACTACTATTTTGTATTAGGCAAATGGCATTTGAAAAGAAGTATTGGTGATCTATCTGGTGCTTATACCCTACTCTTTCATAAAATTAAGGGCGAATGGGTAATAGTAGCAGACCATAGTAGTTAGTTGGATTGAAGCGGTTTGTATTAAGATTGAATATAGTATACCATTGATTGTAAGTAATAAAAACAGTTTGTAATATTTTAATTAGTACCCCTACTAATAGGGTACATTAACAACCAAATATATGATACTCATCATTTTAGGCTTGATCGTTTTCATTGCCGCTTTTTCATTAAAAAATCAAAACCAACCTTTACCTCAATACGCAAAAATTGCTAAGACAACTGGACTAGCATTGATACTTCTTGGTTTTGCTACTTCTTGCATTAAACAAATAGACGCTGGGCAGATTGGCGTTAAGTCGATTTTTGGTAAAGTTCAAAATGACGTGTTAACGAGCGGACTAAACTTTGTTAATCCTTTAGTTGACGTGAGTAAAATAGATATTAAAACGCAGAACTACACTATGAGCGGCGTGCATGATGAAGGAGATAAAAATGGAGACGACGCCATTCGAGTACTCACTGCCGACGGTTTGGAAGTAGTCATAGACCTAACCGTTCTTTATAGAGTAATGGCTACTGAAGCACCTAAACTTGTGAAAGAAACAGGTCTAGATTTTAAAGACAAAATTGTACGACCCATTACCAGAACCAAAATCAGAGACAATGCCGTATTCTATACTGCCATTGATTTGTATAGCACTAAAAGAGACCAATTCCAAACAAGAATTTTTAAAACTATTGAGGACAATTTTAAGTTACGCGGACTGGTATTAGAGCAACTATTGGTTAGGAATATCACTTTGCCTACCAGTGTAAAAGGTTCTATTGAAGAAAAAATAAAAGCTGAACAAGACGCACAAAAAATGGAGTTTGTACTCCAGAAAGAAAAGCAAGAAGCAGAACGTAAACGTGTGGAAGCACAAGGTATAGCCGACTATCAACGAATTATGAGTTCTGGATTAACGGACAAACAATTGCAGTACGAACAAATTCAAATGATGAAGGGTCTAGTTACCTCTCCCAATTCAAAAGTGATCATTCTAGGCAAAGGAAATACGCCGGTTATTTTGGATACTAAGGATGAAAAGCAATAGGATGTCAATATTCTTGATCGTAGTCAATTGGTTTGCGCCATATTTTAATAATATACCAAAGCAATGCAATAAAGCTTATTACGAACCAGCAATAAAATAAAACGTGTTTCAGCAGAATCTTGTCTTCTACAAATGCTAGTCCATACATGATTCCTGCAGTAGAATTGATGGCCATCCAGAAAATACCTATTGCCAAGGTATTTAAAATGCGCAATAAATATTCTCTAACACCGGGTTCCATTTTTTGAGTTTAAGTATGTATGACAATAATTTAAACATCTTTAATCAAAACTCTGATTACTCACCGCAGCAAGCTTCAAGATCCTATCAAATTGCGCAGGAGTTAGGTCGTTATAAAAATAATAAATGGGGTCTACCTGCCTACCGCTTCTATGCACTTCATAGTGACAATGCGGGCCCGTGCTTTTTCCGGTACTTCCAACATATCCAATCACTTCTCCTCTTTTTAACTTTGCTCCAACCCTGGCTTTGATGCGCAACATATGGCCATATAATGTTTGATAGCCAAATCCATGATTGATAACTACCCGATTGCCGTAGCCACCAGTATTAAATCCTGCATCAATCACCACACCATCGGCCGTAGCATATATAGGCGTTCCAGATGGTGCGGTAAAATCTAGTCCCGGGTGCAGCCTCCTGTCTTTATAAACTGGATCAATTCTATAGCCAAAACCAGATGCCACCCTATCTAAGTTTTTATTACTAACAGGCTGAATGGATGGTGTAGCATTTAATAATTTCTCCTTGTTCTTGACCATATTGGCAATTTCTAGATAAGATTTGTCTTGAGAAATTTGTCGCATTGCCAGCTTATTCAATTGTTCAGACATACTATTCACCAATTCCGTCTCGCCCATTTTAGCCACCAATTTGGCTTCATTCTTTTTCTCCACTACCTTAATGCGTGCACTATCTGGTATAGGCTCTGCACCAAAAATGGTTCTATATACGCCATTATCTCTATTTTCAAGTTCATCCATTTGCATCTCTAATTCATTCAATCTTTCACTCAACAAACTGTATCGTTGTTTCATATCGTCATTTTCCTGACGAAGTAGTTTCTCCTTCGGACTATCTATATATTTGAAAATGACAAAGACAATTAATATACCAGTCAGTAAACAAGCCGCTACAAATGCAAATACTTGCAACAATCGAACACGCAAGGGCGTTTCCATCTTTTCAAAGCGTAGAGAATGCGTATTATAGTAGTACTTAATTTTTTTCATTGTTATCCTTACCTTTGCTGCCCCTGAAAAGCTATCAAAGATAGTTTCTAAGGCCTATTCAAGTGATTTAAATTTCTCAAAAAATGACCACCAGCTCACAGATACGCCAGCAGTTTTTAACTTTCTTTGCTTCAAAAGGGCACCAGATTGTTCCATCTGCACCCATTGTGGTTAAAAATGACCCTTCCCTGTTGTTTACAAATGCAGGGATGAACCAGTTCAAAGACTATTTCTTAGGAAACAAAATAGCTGCCCATTTACGCGTAGCAGATACCCAAAAATGTTTGCGTGTGAGTGGGAAACACAATGATTTAGAAGAAGTGGGTGTTGACACTTACCACCATACCATGTTTGAAATGCTTGGAAACTGGAGTTTTGGCGACTACTTTAAATCAGACGCCATTGCCTGGAGTTGGGAACTGCTAACAGAAGTGTATAAAATTGACAAAGACCGCATATATGTGACCATTTTTGAAGGCGATGCGAAAGAAAACTTAGAAAAAGATTTTGAAGCTTTTGAAGAATGGAAAAAATACATTGACGCCGACAGAATTTTATTGGGAAACAAAAAAGATAATTTCTGGGAGATGGGCGATACGGGACCATGCGGTCCTTGTAGTGAGATTCATGTAGATTGTAGAACAGATGCCGAACGCGAAACCATAGATGGTAAAAAATTGGTGAACAACGACCATCCACAGGTGATAGAAATCTGGAACAATGTATTCATGCAGTTCAATCGGCTGAAGGACGGAAGCTTGGAATCACTTCCTGCAAAACACGTTGATACAGGAATGGGATTTGAAAGATTGGTGCGGGTCATTCAAGGAAAAACGAGCAATTATGATACCGATGTTTTTACGGGTACTATTTCAACTGTAGAAAAAATTACGTGTAAAGCTTATGATTTTAGCGAGAGTAAAGAAGCCGTTGCTTTTAGAGTAATAGCAGATCATATCAGGGCCATTTCATTTACTATTGCTGATGGTCAATTGCCTTCAAATACTGGCGCAGGATACGTGATTAGGCGCATCCTAAGAAGAGCCGTTCGGTATTATTATACTTATTTGAATTACAAAAAGCCATTGTTACACCAGTTGCTTCCTCAGTTAGCCGTACAGTTTGAAACTACCTTCCCGGAATTGAAACAACAGTTGGAATTTGTAAGTAAAGTAGTTAAGGAAGAGGAAGACGCATTTTTAAGAACATTAGACAAGGGATTGAAAAGGATTGACGACCTAGTTCATGCAAATGCTCAAACAGTAGAAAAACAGATTGAAGGAAAAGCAGCTTTTGAACTTTTTGATACTTTTGGTTTTCCAATAGACCTAACTCGGTTAATAGCATCGGAAAACAATATTACGGTTGATGAAAAGGGTTTTGAAGATGAAATGTTACTACAAAAAAATAGGAGTAGGGCAGCATCTGTTTTGGATACAGACGACTGGGTAGTCTTGAATGAAGAAATGGGAAAAGGATTTGTTGGCTATACAGACTTCCTTGTAAACTGTTATGTAGTCAAATACAGAAAGATCAAATCAAAGTCTAGAGAGCAATATCAATTGGTACTCTCCACTACCCCTTTTTATGCGGAAAGTGGCGGGCAAATTGGAGATACTGGCTGGCTTGATTTTGTAGACGAATCCATAGCAGTCATAGATACTAAAAAAGAGAACGACCTCGTTGTACATTTTATAGATAAGTTGCCACTAAATATTCATCTGGAATTAACAGCAAGAGTCAATTTAGAAAAAAGACTATTTACCAGTTATAATCATACGGCTACCCATTTACTTCATGCAGCTTTAAGAAAAGTATTGGGTGTACACGTGGCTCAAAAAGGATCTTTGGTCAATGACGAAAGTCTGCGTTTCGACTTCTCACATTTTGCACGCGTTACTGAAGAGGAACTTCGATTGGTTGAGATTATGGTCAATGACAAAATCAGAGAAAATATTCCCGTTGTAATTACAGAAATGCAAAAGGAAGAAGCATTGAAATCGGGTGCCATGGCTTTGTTTGGAGAAAAGTATGGTAATAAGGTACGTGTGGTGGTAATTGATTCCAAATATTCTGTAGAGCTCTGTGGTGGAACACATGTAATGCATACCGGTATGATTGGTTTAATCAAAATAACAGCTGAATCTGCTGTGGCAGCAGGTGTTAGAAGGATAGAAGCATTCACAGGTTCAAAAGCTTACAATTATTTATATGAACAGTTTTCAGGTATTAGAGAATTGGGTATTTTACTTAAAACAAAAGACCCCTTCAAAGCAGTTGAAAAAATTATCTTTGAAAAACAAGAACTGGAAAAAAAGCTGGAGAGTTTAGAATTTAAGCAACTGTTGGAACTGAAAAAGTCATTGGTTGCTGAACGCATTCCTTTCCCCATGCTAGAACAACAGCAAGGATTTTTTATTGGCAAACAAGTGGATGTAAGCAATGCCGACCATTTGAAAAAACTTTGCTTTGATTTAAAGGCAGAATTAGGGGAGCATTATATGGTGGTACTCTGTGCAAACATAGCAAGTAAGCCTGCTGTATGTATCCTTTTGTCTGATAGCATGGTGTCTGAAAAAAATCTGGAAGCACCGAAAATGATCAAAGAAATTGTAACCCCGCTCATTAAAGGAGGTGGTGGTGGACAAAAGACTTTAGCAACCGCGGGTGGACAAGACGCGTCTAACCTATCCGCCGTCATCGACCAGATAAAACAACTGGTGATTAACTAGTATTAACCTTCCTTAACCTTACATCAACCTAAATTAAGATTACTCCCTATTATATTTGACTATTCATTCATTAAAAATTGCAATATGAATAGTCAACCATTGACCCAATCTTTTAAGGCCATAGCTTTTAGCATGATAGCCATTTGTGCACTCTCCACAGGCATGAAAACATACGCGCAAACCAAGGAAGTAACCAAAGAAGTTTCCAAAGAGAAAAAAGTAATAGAAGAAAAAAATATTATTATTAAGGATGGCGACAAGAAAATAGAGAAGATGACCATAATAGTAGATGGCGACAAAGTAACCATCAATGGCAAGCCGGTAGAAAACTGGAAAGAGGAAGACCTAGCGAAACTGCACAACAAGAAAATTATCATGAACATGCATGGCATGAATGGGATGAATATGAAAATGCCTCCTTTTGAAATTGAGACAGATATTGTTTCTAATAAAGCTTTATTAGGCGTTATTACAGAAAAAATCGAGAAGGGTGCGATGATTAAGGAAGTGAATAAAGAAACAGCTGCCGCTAAAGCTGGTTTGCTTGCAAATGACGTAATTACAAAAATCAATGATACCAAAATCAGCCCTTCTACAGATCTCTATAATGTGATTAGTAAGTTCAAACCCGAAGAAAAAGTAACCATCCACTTTTTGCGCGATGGCAAAGAAAAAACAACCACGGCTATACTAGGAAAAAATAAAGAAGTGAATATCCGTTCTATGAAATTCGACAAAGGTGATTTTGATATACGGATCCCAAATATGGAACACAGCTTTAATTTCAACGATAACAAAGAAATTCATATTAATCCGAGTAAACCCAAGCTAGGCCTACAGATTGAAGACCTAGAAGAAGGCAATGGCGTTAAAATAATTGATATTGATACCGCTTTACCTGCAGGTAAAGCAGGTTTAAAAGAAAATGATATCATTACTGAGATCAACGGTAAAGAGTTGAAATCTGTAGATGATTTGAAAGCCAAAATGAAAGAAACAAAAGAGGGAGAATCCATCAAACTAACTTATAAGAGGAATGGCAATTTACAAACCACCGAAATCAAAATCCCTAAGAAATTAAAGAAAGCGAACCTATAATTCTGCCCCAAGAAGGCTATTTTTGCAGCCTATGTCATGGAGCGACAAATATGAAGTGGTCATTGGACTGGAAGTACATGCCCAACTAGCAACTGAAAGTAAATTATTTTGTGGTGATAGTACCCGCTTTGGGGCCGATCCAAATACGCATGTGAGTCCTATTACCCTAGGCCATCCTGGAACCCTTCCCAAAACAAATGAGAAGGCTGTAGCGTATGCCATAAAAATGGGTATTGCCTGTTCATGCGAGATAGTTAAATACAATTATTTTGCGCGCAAAAACTATTTCTATCCCGATTTGCCCAAGGGATATCAGATTTCGCAACATACAACGCCTATTTGTAAAGGGGGACTGATTAGGATAAAAACGGCTGATGGTAGTTATCGAAATGTACAACTAAACCGTATCCATTTAGAAGAAGACGCAGGCAAGAGCATACATGACCTTGAACCAAATTATACCTATATAGACCTCAATAGAGCAGGAACGCCATTAATTGAGATGGTCACTGAACCTGATCTATTCTCAGCAGATGAAGCTTGGCAATATGTAACTGAGGTAAGAAAACTAGTGCGATGGTTAGGAATTTGCGACGGCAATATGGAAGAAGGAAGCTTACGCTGCGATGCCAATATTTCATTGCGTTTGAAAGGAACATCAACACTGGGCACTAGGGTTGAAGTAAAAAACTTGAATAGTATTCGCAATGTAAAAAAAGCCATAGAGTTTGAAGTAGAAAGATTGGCTAGAATTCTGGACCAAGGAAACAAAGTGCAACAGCAGACGCGTAGTTTCAATGCCACTAACGATACCACATTTGCTATACGTGACAAAGAAGAAGCGAACGACTATCGTTATTTTCCTGACCCCGATCTGGCACCATTTCACTTAACAGAAGCATTCATTCAAAGTATAGCTGTTGAATTACCCACCTTACCCAATGCCTTGATGGCAAAATACATTGCTGAATTTGGATTGAGTGAATATGACGCACACCAGCTTTGTGATGAGCTAGCAACTTCGCAGTATTTTGAGTTGGTCATTGCACATACAAAACAGTATAAAGCTTTAGCTAATTGGATTTTGGGTCCTATTAAACAATGGCTACACGAACACCACCATCATAGCATAGAAGACTTCCCCTTAACTGCAGCAAGATTGGCCGAACTTTTACAATTGGTAGATACGGGCAAACTGAATTTTTCTGTTGCTTCTTCAAAGCTGTTGCCTGCCATGATTGAAAACAAGGAAGATTCAGCACTTGTTATTGCTGAAAAACTAAACCTGTTACAAGTAAGTGACAGCAATGAATTGGAAACTTGGGTTGCTGCAGTGATTGCATCCATGCCTGAAAAAGTATTGGAATATCAAAAAGGTAAAAAGGGACTTATCGGTCTTTTTGTTGGTGAAGTAAAAAAAATGAGCAAGGGCAAAGCAGATCCAAAAATGGTGACTAGTTTATTAGAAGTGGCATTACAAAAGGAAAACACCGATTTATGAAAAAAACGTTTTTATTTTTATTTTTAACTGCTTCTCTATTAGGATGTCAGGAAAAAAAACATGGTGCTTTTGTGGTAAGTGGCGTAATTACAAATGCTCCTGAACAAAAAATATACTTGCAAGAAATTCCCTTTGCTGGTGAACAACCTGTTACCCTTGATTCAACAACACTGAAAAAATCAGGCAGTTTTGAATTACGTACTATGGGTAAGGAGGAAGGATTGTATCGTTTACAATTAGAAAAGGGTCCCACAATTTTATTGGTAAATGATGGCAAAAGTATTCGTTTTAGAATAGACATGAATCATTTTAGGCAATACCAAGTAGAAGGCTCTGAAGCAACTGCATCCATTCATACTTTGATGGAAACCTATCAAGCAAAAGATTCTGCATTGTACCAAAGTTTTTATTTGTTAGACAGTCTTCAAAAACAAAAAGTCTCCGATAGTGCATTGACTGTTGTTCGACTGCAAAAAGAGGAGCAACTAAAAAACATCAACTTATTTATTTCCGATTTCATTAATAAATCTCCTAGTCCAGCTGTTAGATACTATGCCATCGGCCTTGCATCACGCACCATGCAAACGGAGGAATTAAAAACCTTAGCAATAACTGCTTCAAACGAATTCAAAGAACACAATGGACTAGCAAAATTAAAAAGCTTGTTGACCGTTCAGTCGGCTACACCAGCTACGCCATCTTATCCATTAATGAATCTTCAAGCACCTGAAATTAATTTGCCCGACACAGCAGGAAAAATGGTTTCCTTGAAAAGTTATAAAGGCAAATACGTGTTGATAGATTTTTGGGCTTCTTGGTGTGGACCTTGCAGAAAGGAGAACCCAAAATTGGTACAAGTATTTCAAAAATATAAGAACAAGAACTTTACCATTTTAGGCGTATCGCTTGATTCAGAAAAAGCAAATTGGATCGATGCAATTCACCAAGACCAATTGGCTTGGGCACATATCAGCGACTTAAAACAATGGCAAAGTGAATTAGTGGGACTATATCAATTTGACGGAATTCCCTTCAATGTATTATTAGATCCAACAGGTAAAATTATTGCCAGTCATTTAAGAGCGGCGCAGTTAGACAAGAAACTTGCAGAACTACTCCCATAGCATTAATCAAATAAAAAAAGCCGTCCCAATAATAAGGACGGCTTTTTTATTTGATAGGTTTGCTTTACAACAATCTATTTACAACTGTGCAATTCTCAAACCAACTTTAGCATAGTTAACACTTGCTTTGATGGTAGCATTGTCAACAATTTGCAGAACTAAGTCTTTTGAACCAGTGGTTGCTCCAGGGTTCAGGATCACCAAATCGATGATTCCAAAACTACTGTTTGCAGGAATGGTTCCTTTACCTGATAATGCAGTGTAGTGCGATCCAGCAACGGCAGTTGTTTCTGCACCAACAACTATATAGTCGAAACTGGTAGCAGCACTAGATTGTGCACCAACTAAATTCACGCGCAAAGTAATTGCTCCTGTAGTTCTAGTTAAAGAAGGCTGTGAAGTTGGCGTAGTGGCATTAAAAGTTGGCACGCGAGTCATCATTGGATAAGTAAGACCAGCTGCATTGGCATTCCAAGAAGCGGCGTCAAATTCTACTTTTGCGTCTTTATAAACGGTCAGCTCATTTTTAATACAGCTAGTAAGGAATAAGACGCACAACAATATGGAGGACGTGAGTATTTTTTTCATGTTTCTATTTTTTAGTATCCAGCATTTTGTTTCAGATTCGAGTTACCATCAATATCGCTTTGAGGCAAAGCAGGAAGGATTCGGGTATCTGTAAAAGCTACATTATTATAATGTGGTCCTTTAACCAAATCCCTACCCAAGCGCTTTAAATCAAAGAAACGATGTCCTTCAAAAGCAAATTCAATACGGCGTTGGCGTAGAATTTCTTCCAGCAACTGTGCTTGAGTCATCGCATTATCAGCAATTTCTTGAGCGGAGCCTGTATAGTCAGTATACCTTCTTGTTTTGATGGCTTTTAAATCGGCCAAAGCTGAAGCTAAGTTTAATACAGGAGATCCCGCGGTAGCAAATGCTTCTGCACGGTTTAATAATGCTTCGGAGATTCTCAGAACTGGAACATTGTCTAAATTAATAATCCCGTTCTTGCCCATATATTTGGTGCACTCCACTTTAATATTACCCCTACCAGCTGTACCTGGTTCAAACATCAGATTTCGTACATCGGTATTTCTGGTAGCAATAGTATGGTTCAACGCATAAACAGTTGTTGTATTTCCACCGGTTAAAGTGATTCCTAAATCATTCAACAATGTGATAGTAGGAACAACATCACCAAATCCACCAGTTGCAGCTTGGTTACCAGGAGTCACCAAAGTGGTAAATGAGGTTTGTAGTGATTCATTCACACCAATATTTTCAGCAGGTGTTTGGTAACGAATTTGAAACAAAGTCTCTGTATGCGTTTCTGCTCTCCATTGGGCAACAAAATTGGCAGTAGTAGCTAGTTTGCTACCTGCCAAAGTTATCACCGCGTCAGACCATTTTTTAGATTCCGTATAGTCTTTCGTATACAAGTAAACGCGAGACAGCAATGCTTGTGCTGCTGCTTTGTTTGCAAGATTTACACCAAGTCCCGGGAAAGTTAATTTTGCTTCAGCGGCTATTAAGTCTTTAAAAATCTGCGTATATACATCTGCTAATGGTGCTCTAGATGGTTTCCAAGCCAATGCATCTGCTACCGTAGCAATTCCTGAGATGGAAATAGGCACACCACCTTTGTCTTGTGGTGCAACTACTGCTCCAGGTATATATCCATACACCCTCACCATATCAAAATAGTACAATCCACGTAAGAAATACAATTGACCCAACCAACGATCTATATCTGCTGTAGTAGGTGCTGGTGAAATTGCTCCACCATTGATAGCGGCAATAGTATTGTTGATCTGATTGATTGACGCAAAAGAGTTGGTCCACACTGTACCTGTAAAATGTGCATTTTGAACATTGTTTGCTTCATTTAATAACCTTCCAGACTTGTTAGTAGCAAAGCCATTGTCTGCCAATACTTCTGGTATAGCTATCAGATCTCTACCATATAAACGTGCAGATTTATAAGTAGCATAAATAGAAGTAATTGAAGCATCAATTGCTTCTTTTGAAGAAAGTGCTGTGGTAGATTCAATTGATTGTCTTGGGGCAATTTCTAATTGCTTACTGCAACTGGAAAAAATCACCAATAGCGAAGCCAGCGCCAATCCTGTTTGATATATTTTTTTAGTATTCATTTCTGATTCGTTTGTTTTATTAAAAATTAGAATCCAACTTGAACACCAACGGTGTAGTTCTTGGTTTGTGGAACAATACCGGTGGCCGTACCTACGAATTCAATGTCATAGCTGAACCAATCGCTGGCAGTCCAGAGGTTGGTACCCTGTATATAAAAACGGAAACTGCTCAACCCTGCTCTTTTCACTAAGGAAGGAGATAGGTCGTAGTAAACAGCTACATTCTTTAAACGAACATAATCAGCCTTAAAGAAAGTTCTCGTACCACTTTGTGCACCAGATCCTTTTGACTCGGTACCTGCAGTGAGGTATCTAGGAAAGAAAGTGATCTGACCAGGAGTGGTCCATCGCTCATTATAGGCTTGTTTCAACACATTAATACGCGCGATATTTTCAATCAAGAAATTAGCTTGACCATCGGAAGTAAAACGACCGTATTCGTATTGGAAGAAGAAATCAAAAGTGAAATTTTTGAAAGTAAGGCTGTTTCTCAAACCACCTTGATACAAAGGAGTGTTCTGCGGTCCAATGATTCTACGGTCTTTAGCAAGTACTTGATAGGTTAAATTACCCAGCGTATCGTACCACATTGGTCTGCCAGTTGCGGGATTCACACCTGCAAATTGTTGCGTAAATAACACACCCAAAGGTTGTCCCACTTGAACAGAGTTATCACCTGGAAGAATTTGCAATCCAGCATACAATTCTTTCACTTCATTTTTGTTATAAGCAAAAGTAAAGCCAACATTCCAGTTGAAAGCACCTTGGCGTTTTGCTTTAATGATATCAGCGCCTAAGGTTAATTCAATCCCTCTATTTGTTAAGCGACCCACATTTGAAGTAATAGAACTAAAACCAGTAGATATTTGCAAAGGTTGATTGATTAACAAATCTTGTGTTTCTTTTTCATATACTTCTAAAGTACCAGTGATGCGATTGCTGAATAGACCGAAGTCTAGTCCAAGGTTAGTAGTAACATTTCTCTCCCATTTCAAGTTAGGGTTAGCCAACTGGGTATAAGAAATTCCTGAAGAACCGTTATAGATTCCGCCTCCTCCATAAAGACCTAAGGCATCGAAGTTTCCGATCTGATCATTACCAGTGCTACCGTAGCTAGCGCGCAATTTCAAGGAATTAAGAATGCGGTTGTTTTTTAGGAATCCTTCTTGGTCAATATTCCAAGCTCCAGAAACTCCCCAGAAAGTACCGTATTGGTTATCGGCACCAAAGCGTGATGATCCATCACGACGAATAGTGAATGCAATCAAATATTTTCTGTCGTATCCATAGTTCACTTTTCCAAAAACACCATTTCTTCTAAATCCTGTGTAGAATTCACCCACAGCAGCAGGAACGGCGGCATTTTGTAAAGAAGTGAATTGATAGGTTGGAAATCCTTGTCCGTTTGCAGTAATGCTTTCATTGTTTTCTCTTCTATATTCATAACCCACTAATCCATCTAAACGATTTTTAGAACCAAAAGTCTTATTAAAGTTCAAAGTCTGATAGGTATTGATATTGGTATTCCAGTTGCTTTGAACGTTTACGTTTCCTTTTAAGTTGAAACCGTCGGCTGTTCTTGCATCACGAACGTTTTTACCTTGTGTTAAACGATAGTCCATACCCACCAATGTTTTAAAAGTTAACCAGTCGGTTATCTTATAATCCAAAGTGATATTACCCACTAATTGGTTGGTGCGTTGGTAACCAGAGTTATAATCATTTACTTGAATGATATTCTGATTTAAGATACCAATTAGGTTGGCGGGAACTTGTCCGGGTACCCCATAATAAGTACCATCCGCATTAGTAATAGGATTTACAGGAATGATGCCTGATGCAGAGAAAGCTGGACTTCCTAAGAAAGATCCACTTGTTGCAAAAGGATTGTTCTGAGTGAAAGTACTTAGGTTAATACTTGTACCGATAGTTAAGCGATCAGTAGCTTTATTCTGAAGGTCTAGTCTGATACCAGCCCTTTTGAAATCGGCCTTGGTAACATTCGCTTCTTGGAAGGAATAGTTACCCGCAACACGGAAGGTGGTTTTTTCGTTACCACCGCTTGCACTGAGTTCATAGTTTTGGATGGATCCATTTCTAAAAGCAGCGTCTTGCCAATCATAAGTAGGCAATGTAGCCGCAGCGGCCAATGCTTGTGCTTGGGTCATGGTAGCTGCATTGGGAACACGCAATTCAGTTAAAACTGTTCTCAAATTGGCTTCACTATCCCAAGGTAAGTTACCTGTGTTTCCATATGCTTCTGCGCGCATGCGGAAATATTCTTGAGAATTGGAAACTTCCAATTTTTTCATCATTTGCACTGAACCCATATAAATATTGGCATTGAATTTAGTTTTTCCGGCCTTACCTTTTTTGGTGGTGATGATAACAACTCCATTGGATGCGTTTGAACCGTAGATAGCTGCAGAAGCCGCATCTTTTAAGATATCAATTGTTTCAATATCGTCTGGATTTAAGAAAGCGAGTGGGTTGTTTTGGGTAAAATTTCCGTCTGAACGGGTATTGATTTGAACACCGTCTACAATATACAAGGGGTCATTACCGGCAAGGTATGAACCTTGACCACGGATACGCACATTGATTGCACCGCCTGGCAAACCATTGCCAGCTTGAACAAGTACACCAGCGGCCTTACCTTGCAAAGCTTTATCCAATGACGCATTGGGTAAATTTTCAATTTGAGCTGCTTTAATGGAAGAAATGGCACCTGCTTCGTCTCTTTTTTTACGAGCTTGATAACCGGTTACTACAACCTCTTCTAAAGGGTCAATTTTTTTCTTCAATGAAATGGCATACACTGATTCTGTTGTAAGCAAAATTTCTAATGCGTCTGAACCAACATAAGAAACAATTAGGGATCTAACACTAGGTGCAACCTGAATGGAAAAAGACCCGTCTGCTTTGGTTAAATTAGCAGATTTGGAGCCTTTCGCCTGAACAGATGCTCCTTCCAATAATTTGCCTGTTTCGTCGGTTACTTTTCCGGTGATGGTCCTGTTTTGGGCCATGCTGGAAGAAAAGGCCAACAAAAAGCAAAGTAACGCGGGGAGTACTCTTCTCATAGATTTGTTTTTTGTTTGGGGGGTTTTTGTTAATTAACAGTCTAATAACAAAATAGACAGAAGAATGTTTGCTATTGCTGCACAATTCGAAATATAGACAATCACTAAAAATTGCTTATTCTTAATAGGATATATACCAATCCAATTAAATATAAGAAAAAAAATAATGTTGCAACTTCAATCAAATGGATGCATATTTTAACAAAAAAACAGCCGACTATTTTATTTTCTACTTTTAGAGAAGTCGTGAAATTAGTTAAAACTGCAAATTGATCCTTACTTTTTCGGTAAACCCTTGCTGAAAAACGCTAAAAGAAGCAAAATTCCGCAAATTTTAACATTTCCTAATTATCCCATTTTTTTGGTTTTCCCATTTTCTGCTTATAGGCACAAAAAAGCCGTCCCGATAGGTTCGAGACGGCTCTTTGAATATTTAACAATCTCCGATTATGGATTGTGAATGATTAAAGTTGAACCCAATGCTTGTGCAGCGGTTGTTCCTGGTCGGCCCGCAGCATAACCACGAAGTACCAGTGAATAACTTTTCCCTTCACGAACTACAACAGATCCTGTTACTACTGGTGTGGTTCCAGAAACCACTGCCATTGTATAGGTTCCAGCAGGTACATTACTAAATGTTGACAATGTAGCTTCATTAGGCGTGGTAGAACCTACATAAGCTACTCCAGCAAAGGAAGCAGATCCAGTAGCAGCAACACCGTAACCATCAAGTGTTCTAGTCAAAGAAACACTTACTGTTCCAATAGTAGGAGACAGGTTTAAGAAACGGAGGTTGGCAGTACCAATAGCTGATGCAGTCATATTGTTGTTGAGTGCAATTGCTTTAATGGTACTTGAAGGCGTTAATGTATCATAAGCAAATACGGAACTTGCTGAAGATGCATTTAGAGAGGCCGACTTGCTCACTAAATCAACTGTACCTGTTAAAGTTCTCAAACCAATTGCTGTGGTTCCTGGGGTTACACCTGCATACGGACCAGCTAATGAAGCACCAAATGCAATGGAAGATTGGGCGCCTGATACAGTTAAGTTCTTTGTATTGAAAAATACTGTAACATTCGATGGCACTAATAATGCAAAATTATGCACAGCTACTAAAGCAGATAAATTGGGATCAGCTTCTGCAGCAGGCAATTCCTTACTGCATGAATTCATACTGGCTATTGCTCCGAATAACAATGCAATAAGGCCCGTTTTATTGATGATTTGTTTTTTCATTCTGATTTTTTTTGGAATTAATAGCCTGGGTTTTGTACTATGATAGGATTCTGAGTCACTTCACCTATTGGGATAGGCCAGATGAATCGATAATCACTATATGGAATAGCTGGCTGACCAAGAGTCAACGCCACACCAATACCATACAATGCACTTCCAGTAGTACCATTAGACAATTTTGCTGGAATACCAGCGGCCCTTAATGATGTGATAGGATCCATTGCAGTACGATGAATATCTGGCCAACGTCTTCCTTCTGCCAAGAATTCAATTCTACGCTCTAACAAAATAGCCGCTACTAATGCTGTTGCATCGGCAAAACTAGCCGCTGTAAATTGAGTAGTTGCTGGAGCAGCACTTGATCGGTTACGCACCATGTTCAATAGATCAACAGCTCTTTGCGATACTGCAGAGGTTGAAAGTCTTGCCTCGGTTTCAGCTTGATTCAAGTATACTTCAGATAAACGGATGATGGGGCAATTGTCGCCTCTGTTAACATAGTCAGTATATTTTGTAGTCATAATTGCCAAACCAGCAGGACTAGTTCCGTTGGATGTGCCACCCATTCTAAACAAATTAGACCTTCTTAAATCAGATGCCAACCAAGCTGCATTGTTCCAAATGGTTGGTGATACAGAAACGAGTCCACGTCCGCCTAAATCTGAAGATCCAAGCATTTGTGCCATCGCTCCATTTGCACTTCCATTATCCAATGCGTCATTTTTGAAAGAAAAAATGTTCTCAATAGTAGCACTATTTCCACCAGGCAACCCGAAAGCAGCTGCAGGGTTTGCTAGCAAACTATGGCCACCTATTAAACTAGTGGTTGAAGATGGCGTTAATGGAGTAACCGCTGCAGGAATTAATTTAGCTCCTTCTAATTTTGCATTGTCAAACTGACCCATGTGCATATATACGCGTTGCTTCAATGCAATGGCGGCTTGCTTTGTAGCCCTTACAACCGCATTGGCAGTAGGTAAATTAGCTTCTGCAAAGTTTAAGTCGCTGATGATTTTAGAATAATCATAAGCCACAGTTGGACGAGGCTCCGTTTTCAATTGATCTAATGAAGCACTTCCTGTAACAGCAGATTCACGATAAGGAACGCCCAATGCAGAACCAGCACCATCTAAATAAGGACGCGCATAATGTACCAACAATTCGTGTGTGCCCAAAGCCCTTAGAAAACGACATTCAGCTTCGTATTGAATAGCCGTTGCAGTTGGAATGATTCCACTTGCACCCACTTTCTTAAAGCCGTCAATGGCAATATTAGCCTTGTTGATCATGTTGTAAGTATTATCCCACATGGCTTGGTTGTTAGCCGTAGTTGGACTATAGGTACCTTGATAAGTAATTTGATAAAAAGCTGCGAGGTTTACCAAATCTTCTCCACGGCAATCACCTTGCTCAACTGTGGCTGCTCCAAAAGGATAACCACGTCCACCAAGGGTTGTACTGCCTGATTGACCGGCATCATAAACACCATATAAAGCCAATAATGCTCTTTCAGGAGTGGTGAAAACACTCTCATCGGTAAATGCATTATATGGAGCTTCATTCAGAACCTTTTCGCAACCTGTAGCAGTCAGTACTATGACAGAAACTGCAGTAGCTGTAAAAAATTTATTGAATCTCATTTTGTTTGTTTTATAGTTAATGTATTGTTTAGAAGCCAACGTTCAAGCCAAATGAAATAACCCTTGGTTGAGGTGAAACAGCGTTATCCTGTCCAGCCTGTGATGCATTCTCAGGATCTAAGCCAGAATATTTGCTCCATAATGCCAGGTTTTGACCTTGCGCAAAGAAACGCAAGGACTTCACATAACCGTTGGTTTGGTCTACCAATTTCCTGCTGTCAATACTATAACTTAAAGTTGCATTTTGCAGACGCATGAAGTCGCCCGATTCTACAAATCTAGATATAGCCAATCCATTCTGATTGATGGCATTACTTTGTCCCTGTACAACACGAGGCACATTCGTAACCTGACCTGGAGTTGTCCATCGATCCATAATTTCAACACCATTATTGTGGAAGTTCTGACTCAACAAAGCTTCTTGACGCGTAATATTCATAATTTTATTTCCTCCCTGATAACGCAGCAAAAAGTCAAAGCTAAATTGCTTGTAACGAATAGTGGAAGATATTCCACCAAAATAGGTAGGAAGACTTAAACCAAGATTCCTTCTGTCGGCGATACCAAGAGAAGTCTGTGCACCCAGTGTTGGATCATTTTTGCTACCTGCAAAATAATAAGCACCATTGGCAATATTGTGTTGAACCAATTGGTCGCTATTGTTATAATACATTGGGTTACCATTGGATGAGTTTACACCAGCATATCGGTAACCATATAAATAGTTCAAAGACTGACCCACTTCAATATTATTGTAAGTACCAGGTATATTTAATACAGGGGTTCCACCAATGGTATATAATGAAGTGATTTTATTTGTTAGGCTAGTATGATTCCAGCTTAAAGACCAAGTGAAGTTTTTACTTCTTACCACATCACCACCTATAGTGAATTCTAGACCTCTGTTTTCAGAAGTACCAATGTTTTGAGAAATACTATTACCTGGAATACCTGCAGTTGGAGGTGTAGGTACCGCCAATACCAAATTATCAATATCATTCAAGAACCAGTCAAATCCAAGATTGAAACGACCACTTAAGATAGACATTTCGATACCTGCATCATATTTCTTAGAAGTTTCCCACTGAAGTGAACGGTTACCAATTAAGTTGGGAGCCAAGCCGCTGATATTACCATAGTTAGCTGCTGAGAAGGTACTTAAGTAAGGGAAACCACCCAATGGATTACCCACAACTGCGTAAGATCCTTTCAGTTTCACATCGCTCAAGATTTTTTTCAAACCATTACTATTAGCCCAGAATTTTTCTTCTGAAATTCTCCATCCTGCTGAGAAGCCTGGGAAAACACCAAAACGAGATTCAGGAGCAAGAGAACTTAAACCGTCTCTACGAACAGAAGCTTGCAAGAAATACCTATTGGCAAAATCATAGTTCAAACGACCAAAATATGATTGGAAGCCAGATTTACCATAACCACCTCCACTTAATTGTGTACCAGCAGTGTTAGTGATGAAGTTGTTTTGTAGGAAGAACAAATCAGATATATTGGTCCCTTGACCACTCACATTTTTTGATTGATCAGATTGTACTTCCTGACCTACTGTTGCAAAAATATTGTGTTTGCCAAAAGAGGTATTGTAATTAATATAGTTTTGCCATACAAATCTTTCCGTAAGAATATTCTGATTAAATGCGCTACCAATATTGCTGAAACCATCTCCATGACGAGGGTCCAATCCTTGGAATCCATAGTCATTAAACATATCATAGTTGAATGCAGAACGGAATTTGAACCCCTTAAATGGACTGATTTCAAGATAGGTATTGTTGTTTAAACGAATTTTATCGGAACCATACTTGTTTACATTCATCGTAAACATTGGATTGGTATAGTTATCATCTACTGGAATGGTATTTGGACCCAACCCAACCTGATTCAACAAAGGCCATTGGATATTATACCCCGTAGAATTGGCAGGATTGTAGGGATCTACGTTTGGCAACATACGCAAAGCAGATGCAACAGATCCACTCAAAGCGTTGGTACCATTGTTCTGATCAAAATCATACACTTTAGACAAAGTCAGGTTATTCCCTACTTTGATAAATTTGTTCACTTCCGTATCAAAATTAAAGCGCAAGCGATAGGCTTTTTGGCTATTGGAAATCAACATCCCTTTTTGGTCTGAATAGTTCAGAGAAAAGAAATAGGATGATTTTGCAGTACCCCCAGAAAAACTAACGTTTTGTTGAATGGCTAAGGCATTGTAATTGTATACGAGACTCTGCCAATCGGTATTGGTACCAATTGGACTAACTCGCGCTGCTGGAGTTAAACCTCCATTAACGCGTTTTTCGTTTGCAATGGTTACAAACTGATCAGCGTTCAGCATTTTGTAGACACTTCCAGGAGAACTGAAACCAAAAGTGGCATCATAGTTCACTTTCATCTTTCCGCTTTTGTCGCCTTTCTTAGTAGTAATCATAATAACCCCATTGGCAGCCCTAGATCCGAAGATGGCAGTAGCCGATCCGTCCTTTAAGATTTCAATGTTTTCAATGTCATTTGGATTAATATCTGCAAGCGTATTACTATTGGTAACTCCCGCCAGGTTTCCAGAAATAAAAGGCACCCCATCTACCACAATCAAAGGGTCTTGGGTAGCACTGATACTATTTACACCGCGAATACGGATACGAGCAGGAGTACCTACGCCACCTCCAGCATTAGACACTTGCACACCAGCAGCACGTCCACCTAATTGTTTGTCAATAGAAGGCGACACCAATTGTGCGAATTCTTTTGGGTTTACTTTAGAAGCAGAACCCGTAAACGCTTTTCTTTGTTGCGTACCATATCCAACCACAACCACATCGGAAAGTGACTTGGATTCGGAGGTTAAACTTGCATCAATGGTTTTTTTTCCGCTGATTTTTACTTCTACTTCACCATATCCTACATAAGAGAATTTAAGGGAAGTTGATTTTTCAGACACTTGCAAGGAATAATTGCCCTTGGTATCAGAAATTGCATTATTGGTTGTTCCTGTTGCAGAAACGGTAACACCCGCTAAAGGGTTTCCTGCGTCATCTGTTACCTTTCCGGTAACTGTTCGATTTGATTGAGCGTACGACTGCGATATACACAACAGCACATACGTCACCAGAACTACTAGTTTTCTCATAAGCGTTTTTTAGTTTTTTATATGTAGAAAATAGAATAGTCAATTTCTATTTACCAAACGCTGCATAGTTTATCAATAATTTTGCTCAATTTTTTAATACTCTTCAGTTTGAGCAGCAAACCATGTACAAATGTTATTTTTTTCTTAAAAAACTGAGCATCAATACGGGTAAAAGAACCAGATTGGTGAGGGCACCAACTATGAGCGTTAAAGATGTTAACCAACCCAGCGCAAATGTTCCTCCAAATTCACTTCCACAGAATATGATAAACCCTGCAATTAATACAAGTGATGTATAAATAATGCTGATGCCAGTATGCCGGATAGTTTGGATTAAGGTATTTCCAACATGAAAATTCATATGAGGCAACTCCTGTTTATAATTAATCAGGAAGCGAATAGTTACATCTATTGCAATACCCAGTGCTACGCTAAAAACCAATACAGTTGAAGGTTTCAGCGCTACACCTGTCCAACCCATCATACCAGCAGTAACAACTAATGGGATAATATTAGGAATTAAGGAACACAACAATATTCTAAAGGAACGAAATAGGTATAACATACATAGGGCAATCAATAAAAATGCCCAGAAAATACTTTCTTTTAAACCCTTGATAATGAAAGAAGATCCTTCTAAAAAAGTTATGGTACTTCCAGTATATGTAATAGTGTATTTACTACTGTCAAAAATACTGGCCGACTTTTTTTCTAAGTCGGCTATTAAAATGGGTAGTTTCAAACTTCCAATATCTTTCATATTTACACTAATGCGCGTTCGCTGTTGGTTGGAATCTACAAACTGACTAATGAGTTTTAAAAATTCACTATTCCCATTGCTAATACTGTTTTTATTTTTTAGTGCAGTGGATAAAGAAGCTGGAATTTCTAAAGGCAATACATAGCTAGCACTATCGCCCTGATAAAATCCTTGATTGGCGAATTTCAAAGCCTCTACAATACTCAATGGTCTGGCCATTTCAGTTTTGGTGCTGGCATAATTACTGAACTCTTCAATGTCCAGCATGGTCTCCATTTTTAAAGCACCTCTGTTTTTCTTTGTATCTACAATTATTTCCAATGGCATCAGACCTTGAAATTGTGTCTCAAACCATTTCAAATCCGTATACAATTTGTCTTTTTTTGGAAGGTCATCCACAATAAAACCCTCACTCTTTATTCTCATCATACCCATTACAGAAACAATAGTAATAACGATGGTTATTCCATAGACCATTTTTGAATGATGGAAGGTCCATCGCTCAATTTTTACCAATACCTTTTCTAAAAATTTATTATCCAGATAACGAACATGCTTTGGTTTGGGCGCTGGCAAATAACTCAACACAGATGGAATAAATAACAAGGAAATAAGAAACAAAGCCATGATATTAATTCCTGCAACTACCCCAAATTCCTGCAACAACGCACTTCTAGTAAATGCAAATACAGCAAAGCCAATAGCAGCAGCAATATTACAAAACAAGGTTACAATACCCATTCTACCCACCATAGTAATCAACGCCTTTTCCTTATTTGGAATTTCCCTATAAGTTGTATGGTATTTATTCAAGAAATAAATACAATTAGGTATGCCTATCACCACTACCAAAACAGGGATTAAAGCAGTTAATAAAGTAATCTTATAGCCAAAAATGACAATGGTACCCAAACACCAAACAACCCCCATTAGTACCACTAACAAACTCATGATGGTGGCACTAAAAGATCTAAAGAAAAGAAATAAGGTTATAGCAGATAATACCAAAGATGCTAATAAAAATATATTCATCTCTGCTTTAATGCGATTACCCATGACTGTTCTAATATAGGGCATACCGCTCTGGCGAATTACTAAATGGTTCTCCTCTTCAAATGCGGTTACTTTATCAACAATCTGATTGATTAATTTTGTTCTGCCTTTGCTATTTATTGTGTCTTTATCTACGCTTACACCCATGATATATGCATGAGATGTTGGATTGTATAATAAAGTTTTATAAAAGGGAAGTGTTTCAAATTCAGCCCTAGCACTATCTAGTGTTGATTGACTAGTATAAGGATAATGAAAAATCTTCTTCGGACTCATTTTGCCAGTCACAGAATCCGTTCCTAATGTAATGGATTCTGGGATACTCAAAACACCTGTAACACCTTTGATTTGTTTTAATTCTTGGTGTAAAGCACCAATTTTATTGAATAGTTCCTTTGTAAAAAACTGGTCGGATTCAATGCCTAAAACTACCGTATTACCATCTGCTCCAAATCTTTTTAAAAAAGCTTGGTAGTCAATATACTTTTGATTATCCGTTGGAACCGCTCTTGTATAATCGTAACTCAACTTTACTTGTAAAGCAAAATACCCCATTATTGAAGTAAGCACCAACAATGTTAACAAAGCCGCTAAACGGTTCTTTACTATCATTTTTCCAAGTCTATACCACATATACACTAAAATTGAGCGCAAAGAAACGGATAATTCTTGGTTTAACTCAGGAACGGCTTGCATACCTTAGAATAGATTTCTTAACTTCCGTATATGACCTAACTTCAGCATATGACTAATATCAATAACCACCATATCCGTCAGATTAGTTTTTATATTTTACTAGCTTTTTTAGCCGTTTTCTTATTCCTGGAACTTTCTTCCTTTGTACCTGCCTTTTTAGGGGCCATTACTTTTTATATTCTTTTGAGAGGCAGTATGTTGAGACTTGTTTATACTAAAAAATGGAATAGTGGTTTGTCGGCTAGCATTTTATTGATCCTTTCTTTTCTGATAATAATGGTTCCAGTTGGAATTTTTATCAGCATCCTTTCCTCTAAAGTAAATTATGCTATAGGTCATTCAAATCAAGTGATTAATGCTGTTCAACAGTTTTTAAAACTACAAGAAACAAATTTTCATATTGATATTTTAAACGATGAAAATTTAAAAAAAATTAGTACTGCAGTGGCTAATTTTCTACCAAGTGTACTTGGCGCCACAGTCAATACCCTTACTACTATTATTATGATGTATTTGATTTTGTATTTCATGTTAATCAGTATTAAACCAATGGAACAATGGCTCACTACCTATATTCCCATTAAGAATTCAAATGTGCTTTTACTTGGCCAAGAATTAGATAAATTGATTTTTTCAAACGCCATTGGTATTCCATTAACTGCCATCGTACAAGGAATTGTTGCACTACTAGGCTATTGGGTTGCTGGTGTGCCAGATCTTGGATTTTGGTTTGTATTTACTTGCATTACTGCAATGGTTCCAGTAGTTGGACTTGGACTTAGCTATATTCCAATTTGCCTGATAATGTTATCGAAAGGTGAAACCTCCGAAAGCATTTTACTCTTTCTCTATTGTGCTTTTATAGTTGGTACTGCAGATAATTTTTTTAGATTCGCCTTAATGAAAAAACTGGGCGACGTACATCCACTCATTACTATTTTTGGGGTAATCATTGGACTCAATTTATTCGGTTTTATTGGACTGATTTTTGGACCCATCTTGATTTCGGTTTTCATCCTCCTTGCGCGCATTTATATTAATGAGTTCAGAAATAACGCAACCATTGAAAATGCTTCAGAGGAAACCATATAAGAAAAGTTACCTCAATGAAATGCTGATAGCATTACATGACAAACCAATAGGCAAATAATTGACAGAATACTCCAACTGCAAGCCCCGTATATATTTCAGTATTAGTATGATCGCTTACTAAAAATCTACAAGTACAAACCAGTCCCGCAATTAATACGACTACACTGACGATGCCCCCCATTGATGCATGATAATAAATAGCGAATAATATGATAGCAGAAGTTGCACCACCTACACCCATGCTATGCAAACTAATTTTAAAATAATTGTTCAAAATCAAACCAACTACCGTTGCCAAAAAAATGCCCATGAAGAAAAATTTTAACACAATGGGTTGGTCTTGGAAATTTCTACTTAAATAATACATCCACCAATAAAAAAACATACTTATCACATATGGAACAATGCGTTCTTTTTGCGTACGTAAAAAAATACTATTGCTGAATTTCAGTCGCCATAACAAAAAAACTGAAAACGCTGGAAAGAAAGCAGTTAGCCAGAATACACCAAACAAACGCATCTTCCACTGCCATTCTGTGATACCTGCAAACTCATATGGAAATTGCCACATGAGCAATAAGAAAATATAAGTTGGCATAAATATGGGATGAAAAACATAAGACACAAAAGAAGCGACCATTTGCAGGATTCCCTTTTGTTGTTTTTTTCCATTTTCTGCTACTACTATTGCTTCCATAGGTTACGCTGTTTATAATTCTTTACGCAGTCTAGCTACTGGTACATTTAGTTGTTCTCTGTATTTCGCCACCGTTCTTCTAGCAATATTATATCCTTTTTCTTGCAACAGATCTGTCAACAATTCATCACTCAATGGTTTGTGTTTGTCTTCTGCTTCAATTAGGTTACTTAAAATTTTCTTTACTTCTCTAGTACTTACTTCTTCTCCGCTATCAGTGCTCAATGACTCACTAAAGAAAAATTTCAACCGATAGGTACCAAACTCAGTTTGAACAAATTTACTATTGGCTACCCTACTTACGGTAGAAATATCCAGTCCAGTAATTTCTGCAATGTCTTTTAAAATCATTGGTCGCATAGTAGTCTCGTCGCCCGTTAGAAAAAATTCTTGTTGGTGTGCAATGATCGCACTCATGGTATTTACCAATGTTTCTTGCCGTTGCTTGATCATATCAATGAACCACTTGGCTGAATCAATTTTTTGCTTAATAAACAATACCGCTTCTTTTTGCCTTTTGTCTTTTTTGCTCCCCTTTTCATAGTCTTTGAGCATGTCTCTATATCCTTCACTGATTCTTAAGTCGGGTGCATTTCTTGCGTTCAATGTCAACTCCAATCTTCCATTATTATTGATGACAAAAAAATCAGGAATAATATAAGTTTCGGCTTTGTTGATCTCCCCAATATTACCACCCGGTCTAGGATTTAATTTAATGATTTGGTTGATCACTTCTTTTATCTGTTCATCCGTGAGGTTGAGGTTGCGTTGAATTTTTTCGTAGTGCTTTTTGGTGAATTCTTCAAAGTATTTGCTCAATACTTGAACGGCTAATGCCACACTTTTGCCATCGCCAATTTTTCTTTGTAATTGCAATAGCAAACATTCTTGTAAATTTCTTGCACACACACCAGGAGGATCAAATTGTTGAATCTCCTTCACCAAGGCTTCAATCTCTTTTTCTTCCACCACCATGCTTTGTCTGAAAGCAAGGTCGTCTGCAATAGAGGACAATTCTCTTCTTAAATAACCATCATCATCCAAACTACCTACAATCTGTTCTGCTATCTTAAAATTACGTTCGTCCAATTCTAACATCCCTAACTGATCTACTACCAGGTCATGAAAACTGGATTCCACTCTTATGGGTATGACTTTTTGGTCGTCCATTTCAGGATAATTATCATCCCTTGTTTTATAATCTGCTATTTCACCATCATCGTCAACAATATATTCGGTCATGTCGGCATTTTCATAATCTTCTTCACTGCCGTCCATTGATTCATCCGTTTGTTCTTCGTAATTGTCTTGCTGGTCTTCGCTAAATTCATCGTCCTTTCCTTCCTCATCCATCTCCAGGGCAGGGTTCTCTTCCAATTCTTCTTTGATACGCTCTTCCAGATTGGCAGTGGGTACCTGCAACAACTTCATTAACTGAATCTGTTGAGGCGACAGTTTCTGTAAAAGTTTTTGTTGTAGTGATTGACTTAAAGACATGTTTACAAAAGTTCGCCGTAAATTTACACACAAAAGAAACTAACAATAGCTTGAAACGAATTTGTTTGTTTGTGATTTTATTCCTAATTACGGCCTTGTCATTACATGCGCAGCGGTTAAATTTTATGCCCCTACAACCTAAACCGATCGATCAGCATAAAATTGATAGCCTAAAATATATTCCATTAACATTGATTAAAACAGATTACTATACCCAAAACCTTATTGATAGCCGCAGCCATTTTCTGTCCCTTTTCTACGATTTGTTCTGGCGTCCACATTAAACTAATTGCTGTTGAAATGCACTTCCCCATAATGGCATCACTTGCAGGAAACTGTTTTTTCTGCAGTTCAAGCAGGGCTTGCTTTTGAGGGGCACTTATGCCATTTAATGTGGTGGCATTTTTTAGATGGTCCCATTTGCTGATATAGTGCCAGTTATTGACAAACCAATAAAAGTTTCCCGGCAAAATTCCTTGCGCTTTAAATTCAGCAACAACGGCTTTGGTAATTGTTTCCGAAGGAAGGAACCAACTGAGAAAGCTAAAGCTATCACCAGATTCATCTGGAACTTTTCTAAAACTAATTTCCGGAATGGCTTCCAAATGCTTTCTAAGTGCTTGATTATTCCTTTTTTGTATTTCCAAGAATCCACTTAATTTTCTAATCTGGGCCAATCCAACTGCCGCGTGCAATTCACTAATCCTGTAATTGTAACCAATAAAAGGATGTAAATCTGCGCCTCTATCTACCCCAAGATGGTCGTGTCCATGATCCGTATATCCATCACATTTTACAAAATGTTCTTTATTATTAGTCATCACTACCCCGCCTTCCGCACAGGTAATGGTCTTCACAAAATCAAAAGAAAATGTTCCCGCATCACCAATGGTGCCCACAGATTTTCCTTTATAGGTAGCACCGATACTCTGACAAGCGTCTTCTAACAATAATAGTCCGTTTTGATCGCAGATAGCTTTTAATGCGTCTAAATCTGCCATACTTCCACACATGTGAACTGGCATCACGCATTTGGTTTTAGGGGTTATGGCGGAGGCTACTGCAGTTGGACTTAAAGTCAGCGTTTCATCAATATCCACCAATACTGGCACGGCTCCTACACTCAATACGGCTTCAAAACTGGCTACAAAAGTGAAAGAAGGCATAATTACTTCATCGCCATAACCAACGCCTAATACGGTTAAGGCTGTAGTTAGTGCAGCAGTGCCACTACTGGTTAAATGCGCATATTGGCATCCAAAAACTTGGGTAACCGCTTTTTCTAATTCTAGTGCTTTCCAAATTCCATTTCTCGGACCATCAAATCCATACCTCATTAAAATACCTGTTTCCAGCACATCATTGACTTCTTTTCTTTCTTCGGCACCAAACATTTCAAACCCTGGCATATACTACTATTTTATAGTTGAATAGAACAGCCAATCTGTTCTAATAGTTGGCAAAGGTAGAAAAATATACCTTTGCACCCATGAATCCAACGCTTTACTATTGTTACGATGCTTATTGTGGATGGTGTTATGGCTTTAGTCCCATTATTAAAAAAATAGCCGCTGAATATGCCCATATTTTAACTACAGAAGTGTTGTCTGGAGGAATGATCCTTCCTGAGCAACCGATGCATATTGGCGTTACTGCTGGATATATTCAAAAAGCATATAAAACGGTTGAGGAAACTACTGGCATAAAATTTGGCGACGACTGGCTTTGGCATATTAACAATCCTGAGCTAAGCGACTGGTATCCCAATTCTGAAATGCCCGCCATTGCGATGTGCATTTTCAAAGAATATTACCCTGAAAAACAAGCAGATTTTGCGGCCGATCTTCAATATGCGCTTCATTTTGAAGGGCGCGACTTAACAGATAAAGAGGCCTATCGTCACTTACTGGGTAAATACCAGATAGATGCAGATGCTTTTTATGAAAAACTGGCAAGTGAAACGTATAAAGAGCAAGCCCACTATGAGTTTCAACTATGTAAGCAATTGCAGGTAACAGGATATCCCTGTGTGCTAATTCAAGTAGCAGACAATAAATTCCATCTACTTGCCAGAGGATTTACAAATTATGAAGATTTGAAATTCCGTCTGGATCAAGTATTGGATAGTATTCAATAGTTTAATACAATTGTTCATTGGGAGGCTTGATCCCTAATAACCGAATATAAATAGTACACTGACCACGATGGTGCGTTTGGTGTTCAAATGCTTTTAACATCCATGTATACCTTGTGAAACTGGCATTTCCACGTTTAGCCATTTCACCAAACTTATTTGGATCTAAAGCAGTGATGGCATTGATCGCAAAATCATAGGATGCATTTACATAATATGAAACTGAATCTTTTGATTGGGCTGTGGGCGACTTTTCCATATTAAATCCGAGAAATAGTCTAGGCTGTCCAGTTCCTATAGAAACATGCCCGAAAATGCCAGACGCTGTATGTAACATTTGTTCTGAAAAACTGCGAATACTATCAATAGGATGTTTGGCATATTGATCGGCTGGCATTGTTTTAAGATAATCAGCAGTATAAGATTTGGCGCGTTGCCAGTCGCGCAACATCTGCGCTTTAATACTGTCACCAGACATATTTTGGGCTGCAACAGTATTACAGATGGTGCTTATAAAAAGGCTTAAAACTAAAATGCTTGCAAACTTTTTCATGGTTTTATTTTTATGGGTTGAAAGAACAAATTTTTACAAATTGGACACTTTAAAATAGCGGTATTCTGTTAAAAAACAGCATTATTATATAAAACCGTTCATTTTATCTTTACTTTGCAGCTCTTAAAACAAACAATCAATGGAGTATAGTAAACTGATTTCTATTACCGGCATGACCGGCTTATTTGAAATGGTGGGAAGTAAAACTGACGGTGCTATTGTGAAGTCGCTAGACGACAAAACCACAAAATTTGTGAGCAGTCGCGTACATAATTTCTCTCATTTAGAGAGTATTGAAGTATATACCATTCGCGAAAACGTAAACCTGGTAGAAATATTCCAGGCCATGAAAAACAGCACCGAAGCTTTGCCAGCAGAAAAAGATCCTGCAGCAGTTAAGGCTTATTTTCAGAAAGTTTATGCTGACATCGACTTTGATCGTGTTTATGCAAGCGACTTGAAGAAAATGGTTAAATGGTACGGTATTTTGTCGGCCAACAATGTTGATCCTGTATTAACAGAAGTGGAAGATGAGGCCGAAGAAACGGAAGCTTAAGTCATAAAATGTATTCAAAAGCCGTTGCGAAACAATCGTGACGGCTTTTTTATTTTGATAATGTTTATCTTGTATTTTCAACACGCTTTATGAAGAAGATATTATTTAGTAGCAGTTTGCTGATTTGTTTACTGTTGTCAACCAATCTTTTTGCCCAGTCCTTTTATGAAGAAACGCCACAAGCAAAAAAATGGGTGAAAAAGCAATTTCGCAAACTCTCAAAAGATCAACTAATTGCACAGTTGATGGTCATTATAGCACATAGTAATCTTGGACCAGAACACGTAGCGGAAGTAACTAATTTGATTAAAAAATATAATGTAGGTGGTCTGTGTTTTTTTCAAGGCGGACCCGTTAGGCAAGCAAATCTGACCAATTACTATCAATCTATTGCTAAAACACCACTCATGGTTTCCATTGATGGTGAGTGGGGATTGGGTATGAGATTAGACAGTGTGATCAATTATCCGCGCCAATTGATGATGGGTGCGGTACCTGATGCTAGTTTAATTTATGCATTTGGTAAAGCAGTTGGAGAACAGTGTAAACGCTTGGGTATACAAGTGAATTTTGCGCCTGATGTGGATATTAATAATAATCCAATGAATCCTGTTATCAACGACAGAAGTTTTGGAGAAGACAAATATAAAGTTGCCCTTTATGGTATTCAATACATGAAAGGCATGGAAGCCTCAAGAGTATTGGCATCGGCCAAACATTTTCCTGGACATGGTGATGTGTCAGTTGACTCACACAAAGACCTTCCACTGATAACAAAAACACGTGCGCAATTAGATGAATTGGAATTGTATCCTTTTAAAGAAATGATCAAAGCTGGTGTAGGAAGTATGATGATTGCACACTTAGCAGTTCCTGCCATAGATTCAACCACCAACTTGCCTACTAGCTTATCAGCAAAGGCTGTCAATGGCCTACTTAGAACAGAATTTGGCTACAAGGGCATTTCATTTACTGATGCATTGGAGATGCAAGGTGTAGCTAAATTTTTCCCAAAAGGTGCTGCTTCAGTAAAATCATTGGTTGCAGGGAATGATATACTTTGTTTACCTGGCGATATACCAGGAAGCATTGCAGCAATAAGACAAGCCATAAAAGACGATCTACTCAGTTGGGATATCCTAAATGAAAAAGTAAAGAAAGTATTATTGGTGAAATACCATTTGGGTCTGAATATTAAATCTGTGATTGATACCAATCACTTAGTAGCCGACTTGAATCAAAAGACAAAAGAAATCAATACACTACTGGCAGCAAATGCACTTAGTGTATTAACACTAAAAGACCAGCAACTATTGCCATTGAATGGCAACAAAATTGCCTACTTAGGAATTGGTATAAATCAAGCAAATGCTTTTGCGGAAAAATTGCAGTCGGACAATAAAGCCGACTTATTTTTCTTTGGCCCTAAAGATGGAGCAGCAAAAAAAGATAGCTTACTTACTTTATTAAAAAATTACCAAGTGGTCGTAATTGGACTTCATAATTATAGCAGACGACCAGCAAATAATTTTGGCTTATCGGAGCAGACCATACAATTATTACAACAAGCACAAACATTACACAGTATTAATTTCGTATTTGGGAACCCATATGCGATGCGATTTTTATGCGATGCAAGGAATGTGGTTGCTTGCTATGAAGACGATGCCATCACACAGCTGGCAGCAATTGACTTTTTGCAAGGTAGCACATCGGCCAAGGGTAAATTACCTGTAACCGTTTGTGATCAATTCAAAGTAGGCACAGGATTGATGATAAATCAATTCTTAACTTCAGCCACACCAGAAACTGTTGGGTTAAGCACAGAAGCATTAGCAAAAATTGACGTAATAGCCTTAGAGGCAATTGCTAAAGGAGCCATGCCTGGCTGTGTGGTATTGGTGGCAAAAAATGGCAAGATTGCTTATAATAAGGCGTTTGGCTATACCAATTTTGATAAAACAGAACCTATTAATATTGATATGGTTTATGATTTAGCTTCTGTAACCAAAGTGTCTGCAACAACCATTTCCATCATGAAACTTTATGAAGAAGGAAAAATTGATTTGCAAAAAACCTTGGGCGACTATTTACCCTGGGTTTTAGGAAGTGATAAGGCCCCTCTAAAACTAAAAGACATTTTATTACACCAGGCTGGATTAAATCCATTCATTCCTTTTTATAAAGAAGTCATAGACACCACTACTGGAATACCAAAGTGGGAATACTTTTCTAAACAAAAAGATGAAACACACCAATTAAGGGCGGCTGAGGATTTGTATGTTAGAAATGACTGGCAGGATAGCCTTTACCAACGCATTTTAAAAAGCAAATTAACTACTGCAGGAAAATATGTGTATAGCGACAATGATTTTATTTTTCTAGGAAAAATTGTAGAATCCGTCAGTGGCCAACCTTTGAATGATTATGTTCGCAGCCATTTTTATGAACCCTTAGAAATGACCACCACTGGTTTCAAACCAAGAGAACATTTGTCGTTAGGCACCATTGTTCCAACTGAATTAGAAAAACACTTCAGACAGCAAATGATACGAGGCGATGTACATGATGAAGGAGCTTCTATGTTTGGTGGAGTGGCTGGGCATGCCGGATTATTTAGCAATGCATACGATTTATCCAAATTGTACCAGCTATTATTGAATAAGGGTGAATTGAATGGGAAAAGGCTGTTACAGGCTTCTACTGTTGAATTATTTACTGCATATAATAGTGACATTAGTAGACGCGGACTTGGTTTTGACAAGCCTGAAAAAGACAATGTAACTAGAAAAGAACCCTATCCAAGTGCAAGTGTATCGCCAGAAACATATGGACATACTGGATTCACGGGTACTTGCGTTTGGGTTGACCCAAAGCAACAATTGATCTATATTTTCTTATCAAATAGAGTAACCCCCACAAGAAATAACAATAAATTAAGTCAGTTGAATGTGCGACCAAACATACAGGAAGCCGTTTATCAGGCTATTTTGAAGTAGGTAATTTATCAGTAGCAAAGAACGTTCAATCAAGTAACTTAGTGCTTCATTATTATAACTGAAGCATATGTTAAGCAAGTTTCGTTTAGCCATTTTAATTATTATAGCAGTTTCTATAGTAAGCTCTTGTGGAAATAAACAGCCAAAAGAAGCTAAATACATACCCAAAGATGTAAGTGCTGTTTTTGTGCTTGACCCCAAAAACATGGAAGACAAATTAGAGAAGGCTGGCATTAGTGTAGATACTTTAATTAATCGCATGATGAAAAAAGACCCAACTGATACTGGGCTTAAAAAAATATTCTACAGTATAAAGGACAGTGCAGGTATCAATTGGAGCAATCAATTGTTTTTGTTTGCAACTCAAAAAAGTGGTGCCAAAAATGGTAATGCATCAGCCATTAACTTGATGCTTTCTTTAAAAGAGAAAAAAAGTTTTGAAACTTTTATCAAACAACATGAATCAACTTCTGGAAAAACTATTCAGAAAGAAAATAAATATTCTTATGTAGTCTTGAGTGCAGAAACCATGTTAGCATGGAATGAAGAAACCGTAATCGGCACCATGTATAACAAACACGTAAAACCATATTACGATACCGTTGCAATGAAATTTATTGTTCCTGAAAAAGGGAAATACGAAGCAGAAATGCGTGCTGAAGTAAATACTTATTTCACACAAAAAGAAGAAGCATCATTAGCCAGTGTAGATCAGTTTGGAAAGCTATTTAAAGACAAAGCGGATGGTTATACTTTTAGTAGTACCAATAGCTATTTAAATGTGCTTAGTGCTATGCCTTTGCAATTACCCAAACTAGAAGAATTGGTGAAAGACAATTACTTAGGCGCCACTTTGAGTTTTGAAGAAGGGAAGATTGTAGCAACTGCAACTACTTATACCAATCCTTTTGTAAGCAATCTTTTAAATAGGTATGCTGGGCCTACAGTGAACCTATCAATGATAGAGCATTATCCTTCTGAAAACATAAACATGATTTTGTTGGCGTCCTTTAATCCTGAAATTTTTGCAGGTGTTTTAAAGGAATTAGAAGTGGAAGGATTGGTTAATAGTTTTATGGAAAAAACAGGATTTAGTAGTAAAGAATTATACCAATCATTGAAAGGTGATATTGCGGTAATTGTTTCAGACTTGTCAATGCCCGAAAAAAATAGTAAAGTAAAAAATGACAGTACAATTAGAGGGGAACATCAGCCAATAGGAAAAATGATTTTTTCTGCGCCAGTGGGCAATCCAACTAGTTTTATTAAGATCATGGACAAAGGAGTTGAATTGGGCTATTTTAACAAGCAGGGAAATACTTATAAAGCAGGGAAATTAATGTCATTCATAGGTATGTATATGCAGGCTGATGAAAAGAACCTGATTATTGCAAGTGATTCTATTACCTACACCCAATACGTTTCCAATAAGAATAGGGCTATGGTAAGTAATGAAGCGTTGAATTTGTTTAAAGGAAAATCAACAGTTGCCTATTTTGACATTGCCAATACTATCAAGAATTTCTTAAATAATCATGAAGGGGATTATAAAAATTCTATAGGAAGTGCAAAACAGGTTTTCAAAGATATGATTGCAAGTACCGAAAATTATAAGGATGGTGCCATCAACGGAAAAATTGAAGTTCGACTAAAAGACGAAAAACAAAATAGCCTTGTTACACTTACTGGATTGTTTACTGACATGGCAACTGATATGCGTATAGCACAAAGAAAAGAATCTGAGCAAACAATGTTTCCTTCAGGAGTGCCTGCAATTATTAGAACCAATTAAGGTAAACCCTCTATTTACATGCGCATAGAACTGCATCAAATAATTCCGAATACACTGAAAGATCGCATACAAGAAAGCGGTTCTTCGATTTGGAATCAGCAGTTAGTATTTGAAAAAGGACAATTCATAAAAATACAAGCACCTAGTGGCACAGGGAAAACTACGTTCCAACATATTCTTTATCGGATGCGAGACGACTATGTAGGGAACGTAATAATGAATGGGAAATGCCTCAAAGAATTAAATGAAAATGAATTGGCATTAATGCGTAGGCAAGAAATTTCCGTTGTTTTTCAGGATTTAAAACTATTCCCTAACCTCACTGCAAATGAAAATATTTCGTTGAAGCGACTGCTCTCTCCTGATTATTGTGAAGAATCTAGAATAGATCAAATGGCAGAAGCATTGGGCATTCAAACTATCATGCACCAAAAAGCAGGTGTTTGTAGTTTTGGAGAGCAGCAACGCGTATCAATTATTAGGGCAGTGGTTCAGCCCTTTAAATGGTTATTATTGGATGAGCCATTTAGTCATTTGGATGAAACCAATATTTCACTAGCGGCCTCTTTAATACAAAGAGCTTGCGAAGAAAGGGGAGCTGGATTGATTATTGCAGATTTGGAATATGACCAACATTTCAGCTACGATAGAACGTTGTATTTATAAATGAAGGAAATTGTAATTGAAACCTATGCTACAAAAATTGCTCAATCAACTAATTCGAAGCAGTGCGGGTCAAGCAAGGTTTGTGATGGCATTGATCGGCTTGTCGGTAGCCATTTTATTACTATTGTCTGCAGTACAATTGCAAGTAAACTTCTATCAATTATTACACGCAAAAAACAACCAAGATAGTATTGCCAATTTTTTGGTAATCAATAAAGCTATTAACGATGAAACTGTAGGTGCTAGTAGCTTAACGGAAGTGCAGATAGCTGATTTACAAAAGCAATCATTTATTGAGCAAGTGGGAAAGATTATACCCAGTAGGTTTAAAGCATCAATACAAAGTAAATTAGCTCGTTTTCCATTTTATACTGATATAGCATTTGAGACAGTTCCTGCTGATTTTATTGACGTTGATTCAAAAGATTGGCACTGGGATGAACAATCTCTTTTTCTACCCATTATAGTTCCAAATCAATTTTTAGACTTTTACAATTTCCAATTTTCCTTTTCACAAAACCTACCTCAACTAACACCGCAGGTTGTAAAAATGGTGGTGTTTAAAGTAGCTATACAAACAGCATCTGGAGAACTAACGATGAATGGAAAGGTAGTTGGCTTTAGCAATAGAATTTCTTCCATGCTAGTGCCGCAAGAATTTATGGAATGGGCAAATAAAAAGGCAGCCACCACTACAGCACAGCATGAATCATCAAGAGTGGTCATTAGAACAAAAGACCCTGGCAATCCATTGCTTCTAACCTATTTAAAAAAGCATGGCTTGGTCACTGATGCAGAAAAAACAAGGTTCAGCAGGTATCGGCAGGTAGTTGACCTTGTAGTGGCTATTTCAGGCTTATCCGGCTTGTTCTTGTTATTATTTGCCTTGTTAATTTTCACACTCTTTATTCAATTAACTATTGCTTCGTGTAAGGAAGAGATATACTTATTGCTGTTATTAGGTAGCTCCCCTACTCAATTGAGGCAGTTTTTAATGAAGCGGTTTATGCCTCCAAATTTTATCATTGTGGTTGTTGGCATGGTTGGGATTGCAATAGGACAAAGCATTTCTAGTAGCTGGCTAAATGCAAAACAAATCTTTCTACACAATTGGATTTCATGGTACACAATTGCAGCAGCTGTGGTTATCCTTTTATTGATTGGCATAGTAAATTTTATTACTATAGGTAAATACCTGAAATAACAAGTAGAAATAATCAACTGATTATCCTTTCAAAATACCTTCTACAAAATCAATGGATAAAGGTTTGGTGATATAATCCATTACCATATCATAGCTACGCGCCCTATTTCTATCGTCGTTATCAATAGAAGAAGAAAGCATGACTACTTTTGACTTTGTTTCAAAATTGGTATATAGATTTAGAAAATCCCATCCATTTTTTTCGGGAAAATTAATATCAAGGAAAATCAAATAATCACCTTCATGATCGCTTGTTTGTAAATAATTAATCGCATCGTCCGGGTTGGTAAATATTTCAATAGGAATGTCTTTAATGACCATTTGAATGATTTTCCTATTCAACATATTTGTCAAAGCATCATCATCAATCAACAATACTTTTTTGAATTTAGCCAATACGCCCGTGCTTTCAAAAAAATTATCATTCTGATTGAACGACAGCTTGTGATTGATTTTAAAGATAGAAGAATTGATGATCTGAATAGATTGCTTTGCTTCCGTGAGCAAAACCTGTCGTTCATTATCATCAATGAATTTATTGTCGATCAGTTGAATGATAGATTGAATTTTTGCATACTCGTGTCTCAATTCATGTGAAGTAATAAATGAAAGTTCGCGCAATGTATTGGTACTTCTTTGTTTGTGCAATTCGTACTTTCTTTTCTCCGACAGATCTTGCCCTATACCCAAGACCTGGGTAATTTTCTTTTCATTTTGTTTAAAAATAGAAAATCGAATTAAATAATAAGTGTACTGCCCATCTTTGTGTCTGATACGTAATTCGATACTCGCAAATTCATGCCCTTGTAAAAGCAAAATTTTATTCCTGATATCCTCAAATAAAAAGAGATCATCTTTATGAATGATTGCAGTGATATCATCACAAGTAATCTCTTGAGACGACTGGGCATCCAATCCTAATAATTCATTCGAAGATGGATTGCGAATCAATATTTTCTGTTCTTCTAAATCAAACACGAAAATCAAGTCCATCAAATTCTTAAATACCGATTCTAACAATAACACTTTATCTTCTATGCTACTATGTTCAAAAATATTTCCTTTCATTATGAATTCTTTAGAGAGGGGATTGCTTTTAATAACTGTTTGCTAAAAAACAAATTTACGTGTTGGATTGGTAAATAAATCCGTTAAAACACCGATTTTTATTCGGTGTTTTCCTCGCAATAAAATACACACAGATTCGTTTACTTTCTGAAACAGCTTTAAACATAGGTGTTTATCCCGTTTTAACCACCGTGAAAACACCGAAATTTATTTTAAAGAAAAATTATAACACATTGATTATCAAATTTATATATTATTATTATTTAATACATTTTTTTTAATTCACATTTATTT
>JANOYH010000176.1:0-34809 GCA_031428775.1 Bacteroidota bacterium | reverse complement strand
ATTGCGACCTCAAGTTGGCGTCTAAAATGAAAATAGCTGAAAATTATTATTTCGTAAAAGCACTAGTTCCTTTATTTGCAGATTCGTAGTGTTCAAACTGTTGCAAATATGCATCGAAAATTTCTGTATTCTGAGCCTGCTCTAACATGGGAAAATATTTCGTTTGTAAGAGGTGTTGGTACGCAGCAGAATCTCTTTGTAGGTTTTCCATTTTGAATTCTTTCCAATCAGCAAAAGAGGGATGTTCAGATTGATAAGACTGCACCATTAAAATGCCAGCACCTAGTATGCGCAACATTAATACGATTCCAATAATCTTAAACGTGACATTTTTAATATTCATGGCCAATGTTTAAAATGAACAAATGAGTAAATTGGTTTTTCTTTTGTTTTGGATTTTATAAAACGAGACTACAAATATGCTATATCCAAATGAAATAAACCTCCGTTAAAACACTGAATTTTATCGGTTTAAAACACGTCGTTAGTACCGTCTTTTAACGGATACAGCCCCTATTGCTAGAGGCTGTATCATTGATATGCTAACATTGTTTATCGGTTATTGTTATGCTATTATTGACCGATAAGGTGGGCTATTGCATCAATTAATATTGATCTTTTTAAAATGTTTGCTCCAATACTAAGTCTTTTATCTGACTCATGAGAATTCTTTCCTGCAACATGGTATCCCTATAACGAATGGTTACGGTTTGGTCTTCCTTGGTCTGGTGATCAATTGTTACACAGAATGGCGTACCGATTGCATCCTGCCTTCTGTATCGTTTGCCAATTGCGTCTTTCTCTTCATAGAAACATTTGAAATAAGGCTTGCATTCATTCATTAGGTCGCGCGCGATTTCTGGCAACCCATCCTTCTTTGTCAAAGGCAAAATGGCCAATTTAACTGGCGCCAGTTTTGCTGGAAAGTGTAATACTACCCTGCTATCCGTTGTTCCATCTTCTTTGTGGATGGTCTCTTCTTCATACGCATTCGACAAAATCAACAAAAACATCCTATCCAGTCCTATTGAAGTCTCAATCACATAGGGCACATAGTTTTGATTGATCTCTGTATCAAAATACTGTAGCTTCTTCTTACTATATTTTTGGTGTTGCGTTAAATCGAAATCGCTACGCGAATGAATCCCCTCAACTTCTTTAAATCCAATAGGGAATTCAAACTCAATATCACACGCTTCTTTGGCATAGTGCGCCAATTTCACGTGATCATGATATCGGTATTTTGAAGCATCCACACCAAGGCTTGTATGCCATTGCAGACGGGCTTCTTTCCAATATTGATACCATTGCCCTTCTGTACCGGGTCGAACAAAAAATTGCATCTCCATCTGTTCAAATTCGCGCATACGGAAAATAAACTGGCGAGCTACAATCTCATTTCTAAATGCCTTACCCGTTTGGGCAATACCAAAAGGAATTTTCATCCTAGCCGTTTTCTGCACATTCAAAAAGTTCACAAATATACCCTGTGCCGTTTCAGGCCTTAGATAGATGGTATCTGCGTCTTCAGCTACAGAACCCAATTGAGTGGAGAACATGAGATTAAACTGACGGATGTCTGTCCAATCGCCAGTACCACTCACGGCACATACTATTTTAGTATCGGCAATCAGTTGTCTCAATCCAACAAAATCATCCTTCGCTAATAAAGCATCCATTGATTCCAACAATGCCGTTGCTTCGGCTTCTTTGCCCGCATCTTTTAGTGCGTCTACCTTAGCTTCAATCAAATGGTCCACTCGATAGCGTTTTTTACTATCCCGATTGTCAATCATGGGGTCACTGAAATTATCTACGTGACCACTGGCTTTCCAAGTAGTTGGATGCATGAATATAGCCGCATCAATGCCCACAATATTCTCGTGCATTTGTGTCATACTCTTCCACCAATAATCGCGGATATTCTTTTTTAGCTCAGACCCATATGGACCATAATCATAGACGGCACTCAGTCCGTCGTAGATCTCACTGCTTGGAAATACAAAGCCATACTCTTTGGCATGGGATATGATTGCTTGGAATAGATTGTCTTGTTGCGTGCTCATAATTGCCGCAAAAGTAAGAATTTGCACCTGCTCCATGAAATTCCATCCGTTTAACCATTGAAATCTTCAAATACGGGTAATTCTATTATATTTAAAGCCTAAATAATTGTCTATGAATTTTTACACAAAGATCTGTGTCGCCTACTTCGCTTGTATGCCCCTACTGACACAGGCTCAGCAACAAACAGAATACCCGAACGACTACCTCTCTCCTGCCTTTCATGCAGGCAGAAGAACTGCTGTTAAGGCACAAATGCCTAAGAATTCAGTGGCCATATTCTTCGCTTCACAGACTAGAAATAGAAGCAATGATGTGGATTTCATCTATGCACAGAATAAAAATTTCTACTATCTGACTGGGCTGGTTGAACCCAATTCCATGCTCCTATTATATAAGGAACCCGTTACCATCTTGGGTAAAACGGGAACAGAATTCTTATTTGTACAACCAAGAAACCCTAGTAGGGAAATGTGGACAGGCAAAATACTCGGTGCGGAAGGTGCTAAAACACAACTACATTTTGAGCACGTGTTTACCAATGATCAATATAAATTCAATACCCTAGAACTGACTCAGATTGATTCTGTGATGACAAGTTTCTATACAGAAAATGTTATCCCCAAATATTTTGGAAGGGGCGGCGCAGACGCCTTGTCTAGAATGGCTCAACTGGTAGATAGCGCTATCACAACCGCAAAAAAACCAAACGCAGCAAGAACAATAGGCACTATCGTTCGCAATTTAAGGGCGGTAAAACAGGCCGAGGAAATTGTGCTGATTGAAAAAGCCGTGATTATGAGTACAGAAGGACATAATGCTGTGATGAAAGCAATAAAACCCGGCATGACTGAATATCAGGCACAAGCTATTATGGAATACTATTTTAAGAAAAATGGCTCGGAATATGCAGGTTATCCTAGCATTAATGGATCGGCAGAAAACAGCTGTGTGTTGCACTATGAAACCAATACTAGACTCATGAAAAGTGGCGATTTATTGTTGAGCGATTGCGCCGCAGAATACCATGGTTATAGTGCCGATGTAACACGCACCATTCCTGTAAATGGCAAGTTCTCTCCAGAACAAAAATTGATTTATGAATTGGTATTAGCAGCACAAGACTCAGCAATGGCTGCTTGTAAACCTGGCGTAGCTTCCAGTGAAACACAAAGAATAGCACTAAGGGTGATTGCAAAAGGCTTAGTACAACTGGGAATCATTGCTTCAGAAACAGATGCTAGAAAATATTTCCCTCATGGCACTTCTCATGGAATGGGATTAGACGTGCACGACCCCAATCCTCCTACCATGGTTCCTGGTGCAGTTTTCACTATTGAACCCGGTATTTATATTCCCAGCAATAGTAACTGCGATAAAAAATGGTGGGGTATTGGCGTGAGAATTGAAGACGATATTTTAATTACTGAAAATGGTTATAAAAATTTATCTGCTGCTAGTCCAAGAACAGTAGCAGAAGTAGAAAAAATGGTTAAAGAGAAAAGCATTTTTGATAAAAAATAATACACATTCTGATACAAGAAAGGCGCTTCATTTGAAAATCAATTTTTCGTTTGAAGCGCCTTACTTTTAATGGAAAAAAAGCTATTGTAATTTTATATTCTCTTGATGACGATGCAAGTCGCGCCCATTTTTTTTCTCAAAGTTTTTCTCTAATGCTTTTGTCAAATCCACACCTGTTTGATTGGCTAGGCAGATGAGTACCCATAACACGTCGGCCATTTCATCGCCCAACTCACGATCTTTATCAGACTCTTTGAACGACTGCTCTCCATATTGCCTTACTAGTAACCTACTCAGTTCACCTACTTCTTCCATAAGTACCCCAAGATTGGTTAGTTCATTGAAATAACGAACGCCTACAGTTTTAATCCAACCATCCACGTCTTTTTGTGCTTGCTCAATTGTCATGTTACATCAATTTAGTTTTGTGAATGATATTATATAGAATGTTTTATGAAATTTGCCAAGTATAATCTATCGAATGTTTTATAAATATGATTTGATCGTAAAATAGGTTTGCTACTATTTTATCCCAATGCCCCCATACACAGTTTTAATGGTCATAACTGTTGCAATTGAGCTAGCTCTTTGCTTAATTTTTTCTGCATTATCGCCCTCGTATAATCTATCTACTGTGGCATGAAACAATGCAATCCATTTCTTGAAATGTTCGTCTTTAAATGCCGATTTTTGGTGCAGGTCTTGGTGCACTTTCATGGCATTGCCTTTATAAATTCCCGTTTCAAACAAAACTGAATCCCAAAAATCAACAATAATAGGCAGGTGTTTTAATAGATTGAGTTGCACTACTTCTGTAAAATAAAACCCAATGGTTTCATCGGTCAAAGCCTTGCTGTAGAAAGCTTCCATCAATAACTGCAAATCATTTCTTTCTTGTATATCCGGGAGCATTTTATTCCTTATTTTTTGAATCCATCACTATCGTAACAGGGCCATCATTCAATAATTGCACTTTCATATCTGCCCCAAAAATGCCAGCTGGAATGGGTTTTCCTAAGTCTAGCTGAAGTTGTGCTTTCAATGTTTCGTAAATGGGTATTGCCAAATCTGGTTTGGAAGCTTTTATGTAAGAAGGTCTATTCCCCTTCTTGGTACTGGCGTGTAAAGTAAATTGGCTTACCAACAATACTGAACCACCTATATCAATCACACTTTTGTTCATCACCCCTTGTTCGTCGTTAAATATTCTAAGATTCACTATTTTGCCACTAATCCATTGAATATCTTCCAAACTATCTGCATCTTCCACCCCTATTAAAACCAATAAACCTTTGTTGATAGTGCCAGTGATTTGGCCATCAACGGAAACAGAGGCTTCAGACACCCGTTGTATCACTACTCTCATTTTTCAGGATTCATTTTAAGTTTATCTTTACAAAGATGAAGGTAAACATTGTAATGGAAATACAATTCCAAACTGCCCGCTCTGGGGGCAAAGGCGGACAAAACGTGAACAAGGTAGAAACCATGGTGGAAGGCCGTTGGCTGGTTTCATCGTCGCATTTTTTTACAGAAGACCAAAAACAGCGCATCAAAGTCAAATTGGCCAATAGAATAACGGACGACGGAGTGTTATTGGTAAAGAGTCAGGCAGCAAGAACTCAGTTAGGAAATAAATCTTTGGTTATAGATAAAATGAATGAACTGATAACACAAGCGCTTTTGGTGAAAAAAGCAAGAATGTCTACCAAACCCAGTAAAGCCTCTATTGAGAAAAGGATAGAGAGCAAAAAACGCCATGCTCAAAATAAATTATTTAGAAAGAAATTCAATCAAGAAGACTGATGCGCATTTTTAATAAATATATGATACTCAGATTGGTATTGGTTTGTTTTATGTTCTTGGGTAACAAAGCAGACAAAAAGCTACTGATCTCATTCCATCATTTTATTGGAAATCAACCTTTGGTTTTAAATGATACTGCTACAAATATTTTTGGAGAAAAAATGGTGGTAAGAAAATTCAAGTATTATGTTGCAAATCTAGTGATCATTACTGTTGACGGAAAAAGACAAACCCTACCCAATAGTTATTTCTTAATTGACGAAACGGATAGTCTTTCAAAGTCTATTGTATTGCCCCAACCAAACAAAGCCATAAGCAGCCTTGAATTTATATTAGGTGTAGATAGTTTACGCAATTGTAGTGGTATTCAAACAGGGGCTTTAGACCCCCTGCATGGTATGTTCTGGACTTGGAATACAGGCTATATTTTTGCAAAACTAGAAGGGAATGCTCCAGCTGCTCAAACAGCTGCTAACGGTTTTACCTTTCATATAGGAGGCTTTAAAAAAGGAGAAAACGCAATCAAAACTATTCAATTGCCTATACAAGAAAACAATAGCTCAAAAGACATTCAAATTAAAGTTGACATCAATGCTTGGTTTAATGGAAAAGAAGCATTGCCTATTGCCAACAATCCTATTTGCCATTCTCCGGGAAAACTTGCATTGCGTTTTGCCAATAACTATGCGCAGATGTTTACAATCATGAAGCCATGAAAATAGCTGTAAGTATTCTAGTTTCAGGGCTTTTTATTGTTACAGGTATAGCTTGGATTCAAAGAACTATTCCAACGCACCCTATTCATTTTATTGTGCCCAAGGGATGGCCAAAGCCGCTCTACGATTTCAGCAAAAACCCCATTACTAAAGAAGGATTTGAACTAGGTAGAAAATTATTTTACGATGTTCGTTTAAGTAAAGACGGACAGTTTTCTTGCGCCAGTTGTCACCAACAATTTGCCGCATTTAGTACCTTTGATCATCCACTTAGTCACGGTTTTAATAATCAACAAACCTCCCGCAATGCACCTTCATTACAGAATTTGGCCTGGCAACAAAATTTTATGGCAGACGGGGGCATCACACACTTAGACCTGCAACCACTTGCCCCTATTACTGCAGAAAATGAAATGGCAGAGACCATTCAAAATGTACTCAAGAAATTAAAGTCCGACAAAACATACCAATCCATGTTTCGTGCCGCCTTTGGAAAAGAAACCATTAATACTCAAGGTTTAGGAAAAGCCCTTAGTCAATTTATGTTATTATTGGTGAGCAATCATAGCAAATACGACAAAGTGATGAGGGGCGAAGACAGTTTTTTATTAGCTGAAAAACTGGGTTATCAAATCTTTCAAACAAAATGTATCAGCTGCCATCCAGCTCCTTTTTTTACCGATTTTCAATACCGCAATGCAGGGCTTCCATTAAACGATTATTTGAAAGACTATGGTAGACTGAAAATAACAAATAATGCAATAGACAGTTTGTTATTTAGAGTGCCTAGTCTCAGGAATATAGCCCTCACAGCCCCTTACGGTCATGATGGTAGATTCACAAGTCTTATCAACTTGTTTGACCACTACCGCAAACAGATGGTATTGGGCCCAACCACCGATAGCTTGTTCAAAAACCGTTTACCGCTTTCTAATTTTGAAATAGGACAGCTAAGGGCATTTCTACACACATTAACCGATACCCTTTTTACCAAAGATCCTCGCTTTGCAGACCCGTTATACAACAAGCTACTAGATCCAAACCATTTGCATTAACGGCAGTTTCGTTACTTTAGCTGACTAATTCGGCAATGATGTCGAATATATTTTAAATTGAGCAACATTGAGTGGCATTAAAAAATTAGCAGGACAAACATTATGGTATGGCCTAAGTACCATTGCAGCTAGGCTAATCAATTACCTTTTAACCCCCTATCTCACTTACAAATTATCCAGCGTTGTATATGGTGAACAATCAATTGTCTATTCTTTTATTCCATTTATGAATGTTGTGTTCACCTATGGAATGGAAACGGCTTTTTTCCGTTTCTCTAATAATAAAGACAAACAAGAAGTTTACAATACCACAAGTATTTCATTGATTGTTTCTACTATTATTTTCAGTGTGCTACTTGTTCTTTTCAAAAATCCGATTGCAGAAATTTTACAAATCACCGCGCATCCAGAATATATTAGCATTGCTGCTGCAATTATTGGCGTAGATGCTTTGTGTGGCATTCCCTTTGCTAAACTCCGACAAGAAAACAGACCCCTCAAATTTGCCCTCACTAAAATTATGGGTATTTTAATGGTGGTATTTTTTACTTATTTTTTTATTAGTGTTTGTCCAAATTTCATAGCAAAAAATCCAGCACATTGGCTAGCTGCTTACTACAAACCAGATTGGAGTGTAGGATATATTTTATTGGCGAACCTTATACAGAACATTTTAGTCCTTTTGTTATTAAGTAAAGAATTTTTAGGTTTTAAATGGCATTTCAATCAAGTACTTTGGAAAGAAATTATGCTGTATAGCTTGCCCCTAATCATCGTTGGTTTTGGTGGGATGGTGAATGAAGTTTTCGACCGAATTATGTTAGGATGGTGGGCACCTGTGAGTACAGTAGAAGCTGCAAAAGCAGAAGTAGGCATTTATGCTGCTTGTTATAAATTATCCATTTTAATTAGTTTGGCAGTACAAGCATTTAGAATGGGAGCAGAGCCCTTCTTCTTTAAGCAATCGCAAGAAAGCAATGCACAAAAAGTGTATGCCAGGGTGATGAAATTTTTTGTTATCACCCTTTGTTTCATGTTCTTGTTGGTGGCTTTATATCTTGATGTTTGGAAGCAATTCATTAGAAATGAGGAAATGTGGGTTGGACTAAAAGTGGTACCCATTTTGTTATTAGCAAATATGTTTCTTGGCATCTATTATAACCTCAGTGTGTGGTATAAGTTGAGCAATAAAACAATGGCTGGTGCATGGATAACTATTGTTGGAGCATTGATTACGGTTGGAATTAACTGGTACTTTATACCACTTTACAGTTATGTAGCATGTGCATGGGCAACACTGGCCTGTTATGGAACTATGATGGTGATGAGTTATATATGGGGTCAAAAATCATATCCTATCCCCTATGCTTGGCGAAAACTCTTGGCATATATTGGCATAGTGCTAAGCTTTTTCTTTATTCAAAAAGGGCTGCTATATTTATATAACCCTTTCTGGTTTGAGTTGGTTACTGGCAGCATTTTATTATCCATCTTTGCATGGTTTATCCTTTTAGTAGAACAGAAGGAATTTAAAAAAATACCCGTGGTAGGAAAATTTATTCGCTAAGGTTTTTCATTTAGTAATGTTTGCTTAGCCTTTTCAAGTGCTGCTTTGGTTTCTTTAGATACCCTAGGATAAGTGATGTTTAATTTTTGAAATTCTTGATAAATAGCTGCACCAATGAGTATTCGAGAATACCATTTATCATCTGCAGGAATCACAAACCAAGGGGCATCTTTTGTTGCTGTTGCATTAAACATTTCTTCATAAGCTTTTTGATACTCATCCCAATACGCCCGTTCCTTCATATCATCCATTGAGAATTTCCAGTTTTTCTTTTGGTCTTCAATCCTATCTAAAAAGCGTTTTTTTTGTTCCTCTTTTGAAATGTTCAGAAAGAACTTAAGTATGATGGTGCCATTATCAATAAGTGTCTGCTCAAACCTTCTAATTTGTTGATACCTATTATGCCAGAATTTTTTATTGACGTCTTTCAAATAGTCAATTCCTGGAATGTTTTCTTTTAAAATATATTCTGGGTGCACTTTTGTAACCAACACATTTTCATAATGCGATCGATTAAAGATCGCTATTTCACCCCTAGCGGGAAGTTCTTTATAGTGACGCCAAAAGAAGTCGTGATCCAATTCAGTAGAATTTGGCGCTTTAAAATTGGCCACTTTTACGCCAGTAGGATTTAGTCCAGACATCAAGTGTTTAATGGAACCGTCTTTACCAGCGGCGTCCATTGCTTGTAATACAATCAGTACACTATACTCGTTGTGTGCATATAGTTTGTCTTGTAATATGGCAAGTTCCTGAATACCTTTTTGCAAAAGGTCTTCACCCGTCTTTTTATCTAAGGGCTTTTTTTTATCGGAAGTAGAAAAGGAACTTAATTTATTTTTTTTGCCAGGCTTAATTTTATACGCCTCCATGTTAATTAATTTCTTTACTGCCATGACAAATGATTTAGCATGAAAATGATGAAGAGTAAGTTAAAGCAAATAGTTCATATGTCATTAATTGACTATCGAAGTCACATCCGTTTTAATACAGTCATTATCTTTGTACAATGGCAGAAGATTTAAACATCACCAAAGGCAGTAAATCAGCACAATACCAAGAGTTAATACCTCAAATCAAAGGATTATTGGAAGGTGAGACAGATTTAATTGCAAATCTTGCTAATGTGGCGGCTGCACTAAAAGAGCAGTTTGGTTGGTTGTGGGTAGGATTTTATCTTGTAAAAGAAGATGAGTTGGTATTGGGACCATTTCAAGGGCCAGTTGCCTGTACCAGAATCCGCAAAGGGCGAGGCGTTTGTGGAACCAGTTGGGCTACAACAAAAACATTAATTGTACCAGATGTGGAGAAATTTCCAGGCCATATAGCGTGTAGCAGCTCGTCGAAATCGGAAATTGTATTGCCATTATTGAAAAGTGGCCTTGTTTTTGGAGTATTAGATGTAGACAGTGAAGCATTAGACCATTTTGATCAAATAGACCAACAATACTTAGAAGAAATCATTGCCATTATTTCAATTTAAGTTATGAATTAGTTGTTAACTAATTGATAATCATCATTAAAAATCATCTTAACAACTCATTTCATTTTTTTAACCTAGTTTTGTGGCATTCATATAGGCTCTCTACCGACTGATCATTTACTTCCGTGACAAAGTTCATTAAGTCATTTCTGGAAAGGTTATATACCACCTGAGCAATTTCAGGTGTTCATTTTAAATTATTATTATTTTGTTATTTGAAGATTTAAGCCTCATTGAGCCCATATTAAGTGCGCTCAAGAATGAAGGTTACACAACACCCACACCCATTCAGGAACAAGCCATCCCCATTATTTTAGAAGGCAAAGATTTGTTGGGATGTGCCCAAACTGGTACTGGAAAAACCGCAGCTTTTGCAATTCCGGTTTTACAATTATTATGCAAACAAAAATATACTGGACAAGCTCAAAAAGGTGGAATTAAGGCTTTGATCTTGACACCCACAAGAGAATTGGCCATTCAAATTGAAGAAAGTTTTGCAGCATATGGCAAAAACCTTGGATTAAAACAACTGGTTATTTTTGGTGGCGTTTCACAACACGCACAAACCATTGCTTTAAGAAAAGGCGTTGACATTTTAATTGCAACACCAGGTAGATTATTGGATCTGATTAATCAAAGATTTATCCGGCTGCAAGACGTAGAATTTTTTGTGTTAGATGAAGCAGACCGCATGTTAGACATGGGTTTTATTCACGATGTAAAAAAAGTGATTACTTTATTACCTGAGAAAAAACAGACCCTGTTTTTCTCCGCAACAATGCCTCCTGAAATCAGCAAATTGGCTAGTAGCATTTTAAATAATCCGTCAAAAGTTGAAGTAACTCCAGTTTCCTCAACTGCAGAAACCATTACTCAAGCAGTTTATTTTGTGGAGAAAGAAAACAAGAAATTGTTATTGGCGCATTTATTAAAAGATGCCGCCATTAAAAGTGCATTGGTATTTACAAGAACCAAGCACGGTGCTGATAAAGTGGTAAAGGACTTACTACGTGCCAATATTGGAGCAGAAGCCATACACGGTAATAAATCTCAAAACGCCAGACAGCGCGCTTTGTCGAATTTTAAAACAGGTGAAACACGCGTATTGGTTGCAACTGATATTGCAGCAAGAGGGATTGATGTAGACGATTTAACACACGTGATTAATTTTGAGTTACCGAATGTACCTGAAACTTATGTTCACCGTATTGGGAGAACAGGTAGGGCTGGTGCAAGTGGTATTGCATTCTCCTTTTGCGACGCAGAAGAAAAAGAATTTTTACGAGACATTCAAAAGTTAATTTCATTGCCAGTTCCAGTTGTTACAGAACACCCATATGCAATGGAAAACACTTCTTTACATAGCTTATCAACTTTAAAACAGAAACCTGTTCAAAGACATTATCAAAGCAACGAACGCAGGTCGTTCAGAGGTGGAGATAGTAGAAGATATTCAGGTAATCAATCTACTAAAAGAGGAAGCTAATACAACATTCTACTTAAAATTTGCTCATGCGAAAAATGCTCATTAGTGGTTTAGTTGCGGGTGTGGTATTATCAATACTGTCCTATGGCGGTTTATTCCTTGCCGTTAACAGCCAATTTTTCAATGGTTTTTTTTCGGAATACTTAAGTAGTGTGTTTGTTTCAGACACATCAAGGGATTTTCTATTTTATACCCATTCCATGGTAATTAGTCTTGCCCTTGCGTGGTTTTGGGAAAGGTTTAAACCACTTTTTAAAGGGCATGTTATTCTACGGGGATTAGAATTCGGTTTTGTATATACACTAGTAGCATTGATTCCTATATTATGGATGACCTATAGTCAAATTGATGTTTCTATGTTGATGGTATTAAGCTGGTTAGGATTTGGTTTGTTCCAATCAAGTGTGGCAGGTATTATCTTTGCAAAATTGAATCCCTAATAGGTTTGGAAATTTGTTAGATTTCAATAAAGTAATTTTCAAACTAATTTTGAGCCATTAACTTATTGGTTTCAAATTGAGTTTAAATTCAACTTGTAACGCGTCTTTCGCTTTTATAACCCCGCCTAATTTACTAGGTGGGGTTAAATTGAAATCAGAAAATAAGATACTTCTATCTCCCTTTAAGTGAACAATATTTGCATTGTCTTGTGTAAAAAGATAATTGATCTCGAATCTTTTTACAACACCCGCAAGTCCAATATCAACTACGCCAATAATTTTTGCTGGATTCTTAAAATTGGGATAACTATTGATGGAAACAAAATGAACCGTTAATTTGGGAAAAGCCTTCGACTTAAGTGTCTTTCTAAGGTCGCTCGTCATCATTTTATTATGACAGTCAAATGATTCAATATCAAGATTAAGTTTTCCATTCATTGGTAAACTTTGAGCTTTGCTGGTTTTTACACAAGTTAAGGTGTCGGGTAAAGAATAATTAGCAATTTCGCATTGAAAAGTATTTATGTTGGTACTACCATTTACAGTAAGACTACTACCTTGCAAAACAACCCAATAAGAAATGGAATCGCTAGTATTAAACCCTACTATACCCAATAAAATAATTAAATAAAACAACCCTTTTTTCATTCTATCCAATTTAACAAAAAAACAATAGCCGAATGAAATTAATCCATCCGGCTATTCTACACCATAAAAAAACCCAACTATTTAGAACCCAACAATGGCTTCAACTACAAATCCGCTGAATTTACCAGCTGCGCGGTAGTCGGTTGCTACAAAGTCTTTATATTGTTGATTTACATATTCTGCTTTCAACAAAACGTTTTTGGTAAGGAACCAACCAGCAGCAATTGCAGTTCTGTCAACTTTAACATCGTTGGCATATCCAGCTAATAGTGCAGTAACGGTATTGTAACGAGCACCTACAAAAAGATTTTCAGTTTTTCCAAAACGATAAACTCCTTCTATGGCAAATTGTGTTGCTTTTCTATCTACAGTTTCATTTTTAGTTCTTCCTTTTGATGCTTCATAAGTAATGAAAGTTTCAAAACCATATGCTTTTACAAAAGCATTAATCATGGTAGCATTAATTTTTTTGCTGAAACCAGGATTAAATCTACCAGAGAATGCAACAACAGTTCCAGCTGGTAATGCACCAGGTACCCCTTTTTCCATAACGTTCTGATAATTAGATCCAGTACGGTCTCCACCATAGATGGTTAACCCACTACCTGCGTTACTACTATTTGTATAAAAGCTACCAGATATACGAACTCTAACATTTTCATTCAATTGTTTATCAAATCCACCTTTTAAGTAGATAGAAGGATTCTTTTTTACATTTGCATCTGCGGTAGTTGCAATAGAAGAATCCACATTCCCTTTAATCATACCATTGGTTAAACCAAGCATTCCAAATAAACCATTTTTTTGTAAATATACTTCCCCACCAATTTCTGTAGCAAATTCATCAATAATATAGTTGTCCATAAATGGATTGTATAAAGTTTGACCACCATCAGATCTGCGGAAGTGTTGGTCGCCATAGTTCACTTCAAAGTGACCTACTTTTACGGTAGCAATTTTCATGATATCGCCCCAGAATTTTCCTTTAAATGGTACTTTATCAAATTGGATATAGCCACCTTTAACCCAATATTCATTGTGGTGACGTGAGCTCAAATAACTGGTAACATTTAATTTAATTCCATCAGCTAATTGAACGTCCATATATAGGTTCGCTTGAGCTGTCATGAAACCATTGTCTAATGGATACAAACGATTAGCACCAGTACCCGTATTGTTTATGGCTCCCTTATTTTCATGTTTTAAATTTTGGTACTGTTGCGTAAAACCAGCACCCCATCTAACTTTCAATCCTTCAAAAGGAACTGTATCAGATTTAAGCGTTTCAAACATGTTGATCCCAGTTTGATCATATGGGCGAAAATTAGAGATTTTTGGTTGTTGTGCAAATAGGGTTAAAGGTAATACCCCGAACATTATTAATAATGTTTGTCTAAACCTGTTGATTTGAATTTTCATAATAAGTTTTTTGGTTGTTAATTGTGTATAATAAAAGATTATTTGGTGAGCTTTAAATCGAATTTCAGTGTAACGTCGTTACCTGTTTTAATGGTTCCCATCATAAAGGAAGGTGGGGTCATATTGTAGTCTTTCATACTGATTTTTTTAGACCCAACAAAGGAGATGGATTTGTCGACATTTATTTTGCCAGTAGCCGTAATTTCTACATCAACAGCAGTTCCAGCTATGTTTAACTTACCTGGTGCTTTAACTACAAAATTATTAGCATCAACTGCTATAACAGTAGCTGACGCAGAAGTGAAACTGATGTTTGCATTTTTATCAGTCTTCAATGCTTTATAGGCATTTTTGTCCATGGCGTCTTTACCACTTTTTAGTTCTCTAGCAGGAGTTACAAATGACAATCCACTCAATCCAGTAATTGCACCTGAAGCATTGAATGTAATGGTTGCTTCGCAGTTTCCTTTGGTGGATTTCATTTCCCAGTCATGCATGGTTGAAGTGCCATTTAATGTTAATCCTACTACGCTCTTAATGCTATACTTTACTTGGCAAAAAACGCTCATTGAAATAAAGAGTCCGAGGAGGAGGAATCCTGTTTTAAATACGGTGGTTTGTTTTGTTGTGGTCATAAATTTTTTTGTGGGTTAAAAAATTAAAGCTTTTGTATTACCATTTTCATAACACAAATGTAGATTGCTATAAAATGCTAAATGATGAGATGAATCAAGTTCAAACATGATACTTCTCAGTAAAATTCATGACATATGTCATTTTTTGTTTAAACATTGAAGCTGCAAAGTTCCATTTCAGTTATTAAAAAGCTGTTATACGATTCATCCTTTTTATTACAACATTCACTTATATCTATATTTTAAACGGAATTGAATGGATAAAGCGGAAAGATGTTATTTGGACTAAAAACAGGATAAAAAAGCCCAATCATTGTATTTTTCTCTCAAAACCCCTACTTTTGCGCACGCCTGCGGGAAAAATCCTAAGATTTTCTGTTTAATTAAGGGCAAATAAGATGCGGATGTGGCGAAATTGGCAGACGCACTAGACTTAGGATCTAGCGCCGTGAGGCATGCAGGTTCGACCCCTGTCATCCGCACTCATTGATTTTCAATTAGTTAACAAAACCCGCTTTGGCGGGTTTTGTGCTTATAGACTGATATGCGAATGAATTGTGACTCCATTAAAATTTATAACTATAACCTAATCTGATTACCTGGGTTTCTAGGTAATCCGTACTTGTTAATACAAATCCATTTCCGGTGATTTCTTTTTTGATCAGCAAAGTATTAAACAAGTCAGTAGCGTTCAGGAACAATTCACCTTTGTCTTTCTGTATCTGTTTTTTCGCTCCAATATCAAGGGAGAAACGCGAACCGATTTTTCCCTGCGGTATGATATCCTGGGCGAGCCAGATAGCTGTTAACTGAAAAACAGTTTTTCCCGGAAGCTTAAAAAAGCTATTTATTTTAATATTACCTGAGGTGATACTTTGCTCCGGTATTGTATAGGTAGTCGGAACTGGATATTTATTCTGGATGGTAAACGCATGAATGGTGTTCTTGTAAATCGCTGCACTCAGGCTCACAGAAATGTATTCAGACAACTCTTGTTGCAAAAAGGTTTCGAGACCTGTTGCATCACTCTTTCCGGCATTCTGAAAAATATTATAAATCAAAGTATTTCCTGGAACTATGGTAGCGATCCTTGTTATGGTTGAATCTATGATCTTATGGTAAACCGATACGGTTAGATTGCCCTTTGTCCAGCTGTATTTATAGCCCAGTTCAAATGTGTTTGTGAATTGAGGACGTAGTGTTGGATTACCAACTTTTAAAAATTCGGGTTCATCATACTTTGGAAAAATCCGGATATCCACTTCATTGGGGCGATCTACTCTCCTGTTGTAGAACGCAGTTAGTTTGTTTTGTCCATTGAGTTTATAGCTGAAACGAACACTGGGAAAAGGCTGTGCATAATCATAGCCATCTGATTTGTAAGTATTGTGATCAGGGTTCACATCGTAATTAACTTTTACATATTCCAGACGAAGCCCTGCTTCCAATTCTATTTTATTGCTTTCAAAAACATAGTTTCCGTACAAAGCTGGTATGGTTTCTTTGTAATTGGCCCACCCTCCGGCCTTGGCATCTATGGAAGAATTGGTCCCTGGAAAAAATTGCATATTGGTAGGAATAGACCTATAACGGAATTTCATTCCGGTTTCCAAACGACCATGCCTTAGTGGGCGGATATAATCAATATTCAAATCAGAAACTTTCTCATCTGAGAGAAGTTTGAACGCATCCTGACTGGTATAGGTAGGCATAATATTGGTAAAGAAATATTTTTCATCCTCCCTGTGAAAAGTATAATTAAAGCCTGCGTTTAATAAATGACCGGGCTGTTTAAATTTATGCTGGTAACTGGCTGATGCAACAACAGTGTATTTGACCTCATCTTCCAGGAATTGCCAAAGCCGCAAACGCTGTGAAAAGTCTTTGTTGAAATAAGGGATATCGCCATTATCCAGAATTTTTTCTCTGTTAAAATAGCCCGATACTGAAATGCTGTTCTGTGCATCCGGTGTCCAGTCAAATCCTAATTTAATTGTTGAGAAAGTAGTTGTCCGGTTCCGTAAAACTTGTTGGTTTAATACAGTGCCATCAGAATAAGTCCTGGCTGAAAATTCATTTCGGTTGAGCGTTTTGGTATACAACCAGTCGGCTTGTAAAAAAGTATTGAGTTTATTCTTGCGGTAATTCAGGGATACTGAAGGATTGAGTTTGGGTGTAGGACTGACTTGCGGTCTTATAGATGGAAAATTTTCTTTTCGTTCCCATAGTGTTCCTAGCCCGGCAGTTAGCCCCACTTTACCATTAAAGCCTTCCTGTTTATTTTTTTTGTAGATGATATTAATAATACCCGCATTGCCATTGGCATCATAAATGGCAGATGGATTGTTGATGATTTCAATGCGTTCAATAGCTGAAGCAGGTAAATTATCCAAGCCCGTCTGTCCACCAAAACCAGTGATGGCACTTTGTTTACCATCAATCAGTATGGCAACTTTATCATTACCACGTAACTGAACTTTCCCATCTTGTACAGTTACACCTGGGAGGTTCTGCATGGCTTGTAATACCGATCCACCTATTTGGCTGAGGTTGCTACTTAAAGTAAAGACTTTCTTATCCATTTTCTCGTTAATACCATCCCTTAACCGGGTAGTATTCACTGTTACTTCACTTAGCAGTTTTGTATCTTCAGTTAGATCGATGTTTCCAAGATCGAGGTACGAACTCAGGTTTCCAACAACGATCAACTTATGGTACTTTACAAAACCTGCATACACAGCTTCCAGTAGGTAGTTCCTGCTTTTAATCCCATTAAAGGCAAATCTTCCTTCTTCATTTGTAATAGTTCCTCCAGCAAAGCTGCTGTCTTTTTGAACCCTCAATAGTATATTCACATAAGGCAAAACTGCCTTATTCTTACTGTCTCTTACTAAACCTGATATGGTTACGCCAGTTTGCGATAAAGCAAATACAGGCATAAAGAATAAACTAAGGATAACTGAAATTTTACTATTGCTAATCATACCTTGTAAAGAAAACATCGAAATCTGTGGGAATTCTGTATGAAATACAAAATCACCCTTTCAATAAAATAAGAGCCCTATCCTTTAGGAATACTGAATTACAAGTGGAATGTTGAATAAATATAAACCACAATTCGCCAATCTTTTACCGATTCTTCAGAATTACTTCAGAATTAACCACCTATTTTGTACTGCAAATCAACCAATATTGAAGATATTAATCATTGAAGACGAAGCTACTTTAAACCAAAGCATGGTAGAGTTCCTGACCACAGCGGGCTACCTATGCGAATCTGTGTTCAGTTATATAGCAGCCTTGGAAAAAATCGATTACCACTCCTACGATTGTATCGTCTTGGATATAATGTTACCAGGCGGTTCAGGACTTAATCTGTTGAACTATCTGAAATTGGATAAAAAAGCAGATAGTATAATCATTGTTTCCGCTAGGGGTGCTCTGGAAGACAAAATTGAAGGGCTTCAATTAGGTGCAGATGATTACCTTACCAAACCCTTTCATTTAGCAGAACTCAGTGTGCGGATTGCTACAATTATCCGCAGAAAAATTTTCAATGGGCAATCGGTGGTTATTGCAGGCGAAATACAAATCGATACGAACAGTAAATCGGTCACCATACAAAATAAGCTTGTTGAACTTACCCAGAAAGAATTTCAGTTATTATTATTTCTAGCCATAAACCGAAACCGTATTCTTTCAAAAAATGCAATTGCACAGCATCTATGGGGAGATGATATGGATTTTCCGGTAAATTATGATTTTATTTATTCGCATATTAAGAACCTCCGCAAAAAAATTATTGCTTCAGGTGGTGAGGATTGTATCAAATCAATGTATGGCGAAGGATATAAAATGCTGCTGCCATGAAACTATTTACCAGGTATAATCACGTAAATTTAACCAGTACCTTTATCACTTTTGTAGTAGGAAGTATTGCATTTTACTTTGTTCTGGATTATGTATTGACAAACCAGCTGGATCGTGGATTGTATGTTGAACAAACTGAAGTGCTGGATTTTGTAAAAGTGCATAACCGCCAGCCTGAGGCCCTGACAACGCGACATCAATGGACTGAAATTTCACCGGCAACTATGCTAATAAAGCATCCCAAACCAACCACCACTGAGGCTTTTAATAAAATCGAGAATGAAAACGAACACGTTCGTCAATTGGTTTTTACAATTACAGCCGATGATAAATTTTACAAGGTTTGGGTCAATCAATCCAAAACAGAAACAGAAGACCTGCTTCAACTGATCCTGCTTGTGATTGTAGGTATGATTGCATTTATGCTGTTGTCCAACTACTTGATCAATCGAAACTTGGTAACTTCAATATTAAAGCCCTTTTATACAACCATTGCCACTATAAAAGGTTACAAACTATCAGGGAAAAAACCACTACAGCTCCCCAGAGAACAATTGGACGAACTTGACCTGCTTAATGTTAGTCTCAATACCATGTCGGACCGTATTCACCAAGATTACCACGCTTTAAAAACCTTTACAGAAAATGCCTCACATGAAATGCAAACCCCATTAGCTGTAATCCGCTCCAAAGTCGAATCTCTGTTGCAACATGCAGAAGGCAGTGAAGTGATCACCCAGCAATTGCTAGTTATTGAAGACGCTACTTTAAAATTATCGAAGCTACACCAGTCATTATTATTGTTGACCAAATTGGAGAACCGTCAGTTTGAATTAAATGAACAGGTTAACTTGGCACAAATAATTAAAAGTAAGCTAGAAGAAAGAGATGAGTTAATAACAGAAAGAGGACTGATACTAACCATTGCAATTGATGATGTATCGCTAAGTTTTCACCAGCACCTGGCTGAGATCATGATTAATAACCTGCTGAACAATGTGATCAGGTATACACCCTTACATGGCACAGTTGACATCAGGCTGCAGGCAGATTGTTTGTCTATCAAGAACTATGCTGCGGACGGACCATTAAATGCTGAAAAAGTATTTAACCGTTTTTATAAAGAAGCACAATCTGCAGAAAGTACCGGTCTTGGACTGGCAATTGTAAAAGAGGTCTGTACACTGGCCGGTTTTGTGATACAATACCAATACACTTTACACGAACATGAGTTTAGCGTTTATTTCAAACCGGAACATAAATAATCACTTTTGTTTATTGAAAATTCAGAATGTCTACAATATCATGGTGTACTTTGACAAAAAAATAACCATGAAAAAGATTCTATTCGGTTTTGCCTTGATTACTATTATTACTGTCAAAGCACAAAAAGCTGATTCTGCACCCGTTGCCGCCAAAGCCGCATTCACAAAGGCCTACCCTGGTGCAACTAAAGTGAAATGGGAAAAAGAAGATGCCAATTATGAGGTTACTTTTGTAATAAACGGAAATGAAATTTCTACTATTTATGATGGAAAGGGAATTTTGCAGGAATCTGAGCAGGAAATGAAAGTAACGGAATTACCTTCCGTAATTGCGTCTTACATGAAGGAGCATTACAAAGGAATTGCAGTAATAGGTGCGGCTAAAATCACTAAGGCAGACGGAAGCATAAACTATGAAGCAGCTATCAAAGGAAAAGATGTTCTCTTTGATGCAAAAGGTAAATTCTTAAAAGTTGTAAAAGATTAATATATCCTGGTAAAACAATTCTTATTGTCAGCCCCGGTTGATGGGATTACTAGGCTTACTATTTAGGATACAAAAATGATCTTTAAGACAAACGAAAGGGTTTCGCGCGATGCGGAACTCTTTTTGTTTTTTTACTTTATATATCATGGATTATGTGGTGGATTTATGCGTTACTATCGGCATTTTTTGCAGCCCTCACGGCTATTTTCGCTAAGGTTGGAATTGCTGGCGTCAACATCAACCTGGCTACTGCAATTAAAACGCTGGTCATTTTAGCTATGGCATGGGCTATCGTATTTACCCGAGGTGAGCAAAAACACCTTGCAACACTATCCAAACACAACTTGTTATTCCTTGTTATTTCCGGATTGGCAACCGGGCTTTCATGGGTTTTTTATTTCAAGGCGTTACAATTGGGTAAGGTTTCCCAGGTGGCCCCTGTTGATAAATTAAGTATTGCCTTGACCATTCTATTGTCTGCTATTTTTTTAAAAGAAGTTCTCACAGTAAAATTAATCGTTGGCACCTGCCTGATTATTGCAGGCACTTTGATCTTGATTCTTTAAGTTTCGCATTCCTATAGGTTATTCAAATTCTCTACAGATTCCGATTTTACTTTTGTCCCATAAAATAAACTATGTTCATTACTAAGATCCTTACTTTTTTTTCATTTTGCTTATTTGCACTTTCCACCATTGCCCAGCAACCTTCATCGACATTGTCGGGTATCATTTTTGATAAGATCTCTAAATCTCCCGTAGAGTTTGCCAATATAGAATTATTGAATAGTGCTGACAGTAGTATTATCAAAGGATCTGTAAGTGATAGCAAAGGAAAATTTTCATTTGAACAAGTGAAAATGGGTAATTATTTACTGCGTTATAGTTTTATCGGATATGAAAAAGTGATAGTACCGATTACGTTAAACAAAGCAAGAATTAACCTGGGATCATTATTCATTACACTGACTAGTAATCCCATAAATAATGTAACTGTAACTTCTACAACTAAAGCATTGCTGAATACCTCCATCGACCGAAAAACCTATGATGTAACAAGAGATATTATGGCGCAAAGTGGAACAGCAAGCGATGTTTTAAAAAATGTTCCTTCCGTGGAAGTGGATATAGAAGGTAATGTAAGTCTGCGCGGTTCTGGCGATGTGATGATCCTTGTCAATGGCCGTACTTCTCCTCTGTTTGGCAAATTAAATAGAGCAGAAGTGTTGCAGCAGTTCCCTGCAAACACCATTGAAAGAATTGAAGTGATCACCAATCCTTCTGCCCGTTATAAACCAGATGGAACTTCAGGTATTATCAATATTGTTTTAAAGAAAAGTGTGAAAGGTGGATGGAACGGATCTGTAACGGGTAATATTGGCAACCGCGACCGGTACAATACAAGTGCCACACTTAATTACAAACCCGGCAAACTGAATATATATGGCAACTATGGCTTACGACAGGATGGCCGTTACAGAACCAATACTGCTTCTCGCGAATACTTCGAGATAGCTACAAAAACAACCAGTGGCTTTTATACAGAAGATGGAAATGGAGTATCCCGACCATTAACACATCTTGCCACACTTGGTTTTACTTATGAAGCCAACAAGAACAATAGCTTTGGCCTTTCCGGAAATTATACAAACCGCGACCAAGTAAGGGATGAAGTAAGTACTAAAATATTTTACGACAAGAATTATGCTTACACCAGTTATTTCGACCGCATTCGCTATACTCCCGAAAATCAGAAAGAAAAAGATGCCACAGCTTTTTATGAACATAATTTTCTTTGTGAGGATCATACACTGCGTGTTGAATTGAATATAGCCGTATCAAAAGAACTTGAAGACAATCATTACCAAAATAAATACTATTACCCGGGCACCAATTCTACTTACGATAATACAAAGATCTTCCAGGGCGATAACCAACAGCAGTTAACCATTGATTATACACATACGCTTTCTGAAAGTTCTAAACTGGAAGCTGGTTACTCGGGAAGTTTCACACAACAGGACTTTAATTTTTATGGAGAATATTATGATATCCCTTCGGGAGAATTTATCATGGATAAAAAAAGAACAAACCAGTTCTTGTTTGATCAATCCATTCATGCACTATATGGCATCTACCAATCCAACTTGGGGAAATTGGATTATTCATTTGGATTAAGATTCGAAGAAAGTATTGTGCAAGGCTACCAGGTAACACAAGACAGCCTTACAAATAATACTTATTTCAAAGTATATCCAACCATTCATTTGGCATACGAAATTGCAGACCAACAACAATTGCAACTAAATTACAGCCGCAGGGTTCACAGGCCTGAAGGTGATGATATCAATCCATTTCCTGAGTACCAGGACCCCTATAATGTTCGGGCAGGTAATCCCAATCTTTTACCTGAAATTATTCACTCTGTTGAGTTTGGATATAAATGGCAGAACAAGCTATTATCCTTTGTACCCAGTCTTTATTACCGTTACAAACAAAACGGCTTTACTCAGGTTACAGTGCCGTTAAATGATTCTGTATTACTAACCACCCAACAGAACCTTGCCAACGACCAATCTGCTGGACTTGAACTGATCTTTTCGGCCAAAGCTGGGAAATTCTTTTCTTCCAATCTAAGTGCCAATTTTTTTTATAACCAGATCGATGCAACAAATCTTGGTTATTTTGACAGGAAAACAATTCTCTCATTCAGCTCCAATTTCAACAGTACAATTAGCATCACACCTAATACGATGGTGCAGGTAAGTGCCATATATACTTCTGCAAGGCTTACGCCACAAGGTAAAAGATATCCAAGCTTTGTGTTAAATGCAGGTATGCGGCAGGATCTTTTTAAAAAGAAAGTTTCTATTACTCTTTCTGTTTCTGATCTGCTGAGAAGTTTGCAACAGAAATCTGAATTGAATACGGTTTATATGAACCAAACTAGCATCAACAGAAGGGATGCACAAATCGTTTACCTGGGAATCAGCTACCGTTTTGGCAAAACGATCAAAAAGCCCGAGGATAAAATGCAGTTTGAGAATGGCCAATAAATGATCAGTTATGGCTTTATTTTGTTAGCTTTTCTTTCATCTTGGCTCGTCCTAGAAATAACTTAAAACAAAGTATATTGGAAAAAGTTGTCTCTTATGGGTCTACTTATTTTAGTTTGATTCGTACATTATACACAAAATCTTTAACCGCTAGTATTTTACAATATTGCATTGCTTCATGTAATGGATTCACAATCAAATTAAATTCATCGGGCATAACTGATGAGGGTACTTTGTAGGCAAGTTTGAGACTTTCTTCAAATAATTCGGTACCATATGTTTTTGTAGAAAATGGAGCCGGAGTCTCTTGCCAATTTCCGGGCAGGTCTTCGATTGCTAATGTTTGAATATACTGATCTGGAATGAGTAAACTAGTAATACTTAATGCCCTAGGAATAATATCAATATTGCTATTGACGGTGTATTCCAAAACCGCGAGCGACCTATTTTCTGAAAAATAAATACAAGGTATGCGTAAATGGTTCCACCTTCCTCCATTCAACTTTGCTCCTTCTCCACTTAGTTCTCTTGCGTATTTGTATAAACCAATTCGATATACAATCATAAGCATGGTTTAAGAGTACACTCCATACGCAATTCTGCCAATGAGATTACGCAGTTCTTCTCTTCCAAACTGTGTATCGATGATACTAAATGGCGTTTCACCACCCAACGCCCTATTGGATTGAAACATCCATTGCTGCACTAAACCAATCTCTCCAAACACTTCTACCCCATAAGAATAAATATCAGCAATAGCAATGATTCTTTCACTCAAAACAACACTAAACTTTTCTTCTCCTTTTTTATTGATTAGCGTTGCCCTAGTAACTGAAAGCATCTGCGCCAATTCATCATAATCTAAAGACGCTTTTTGCTTCAATGCTTCTAAATCTTTTTTACTTAACCCATTTTTAGCCATTTGCATTTTTTCGAATGGCAACATATCAGCTTCTGGTTTTTTTGAAATTTCACTTAAAAAAATGTTATTTACTTCCCGTATTGACACCATGCTATCTGAAAGATCAGTGGTTGTATAAATAACAGCAGGCTCAGCCAATACAACCACTTTAGGTACATTTCTTTGCTTGGCTATTTTGTTTTTCTCCTTATCCATAGTATATTATTTATATTTTACAGTATAAATTTATACTTTTTTATTTATTTTAGTGTTTTTTGCTATTTTTTTTTATCCCCACTCTAAATAACTCAATTATCAATAAAATGCACCCTAAATGAACTTGAAAGAATCTATCTCTAGGATTTAGGGCAAACCCTTACCTTTGCCACCCAAAATTCAAGAATTAAAAAAAATAAATATGGCAACAATTAATCGCGAAAATATTGGCTTACTGCACGATAAGCTGATTGTGACATTGAATAAGGAAGATTATTTTGGCAATTTTGAAAAGAACCTTAAGCAATATGCGAAAACAGCCAATATTCCTGGTTTCAGAAAAGGGATGGTTCCAGCAGGAATGATTAAAAAAATGCATGGCCAGTCGGTGTTTCAAGACGAGGTTTTGAAAACAGTAGAAAAAGAAATGAATCAGTATTTGAATTCAGAAAAGTTAGAAATATTTGCACAACCCATTCCTTTGGAAAACGAAGGCAGCAAGTTGGATATGAATAATCCAGGCGAAGTGAAATTTGCTTTTGAAATTGGCTTAAAACCTGAATTTGATAGCAATGCTTCAACAATTAATGTTACAAAATATGTAGTAACAGTTACTGATGCAATGATTCAAGAAGAAGTAGAAAGATTACAAACCCGTAACGGCAATATGACGGAACCGGAAACGGTAGATAGTGAGGAACATGTTTTGAATGTCACTTTTACAGAGTTGGACGCTGAAGGCAATGTACTGGAAGCTGGTATTAATAAGGCAAATAGCTTGTTGGTAAAATATTTTGCACCTGCATTTAGGGGCCAACTATTAGGCAAAAAGAAAGACGATATTGTTGATGTTCATTTGGCTACTGCTTTTGAAGACAAAGAAAGAGAAGTGGTTCTGGCCGATTTAGGTTTGAACAAAGACGAAGCAGGTTCAGCGGACAAGACTTTCAAAATGACCCTTACTAAAATTGGATTCGTAGAAAAATCAGCTCTAACCCCTGAATTTTTTGCCACCGTTTATCCGAATAACGAAATTACCAATGAAGCCGATTTCCGCGCAGCAGTAAAGACTGAAATAGAAACTCATTTTGCCCAGCAAACACGCAACCAGATTCATGATCAGATTTATCATCATTTATTAGATCATACCGTTATGACATTCCCAGAAAGCTTCTTGAAGCGCTGGTTACAGATTGGCGGCGAAAATCCAAAAACTGCCGAAGAGGCAGAAGCTGATTACCCAAGCTTTGTAAATCAACTGAAATGGACCTTAATCAGCAGCAAAATGATTACAGATAATAAAATTGCAGTTCTACCAGAAGATATCCGCGATTTTGCCAAAATGCAATTATTCAGTTATATGGGCGGTCAATTAGGCGCTTTGGGTGATAACCAACAATGGGTTGATGATTATGCCAATCGTATGATGCAAGACAAAAAATTTGTAGAAGATAGCTACCACCGTATCAGTGCCGATAAATTGTTTAGTAGCCTTGAAACTCAGGTTATTGCAACAGATGAAGCCATTAGTTTGGAAGCTTTTACAGAAAAATTGCACCACCACCACCACTAAAAGTAAAAAGTAAAAATTAGAAGTTAGAAGTCAAGACTCAACTATTCAAAAGAGGCTGTCTCATTTGGACAGCCTCTTTTAATTTTCCCAAAACTGGACTGACCCCAACTGACTGAATGTCGTTCTCAAATCTTTGCACAATATTTGAAGAATCCCATCATACAGAAAAAGCAAAACACTTACCTTCAAAGCGAAAATAGCAAGATATGAACCTAGGAAAAGAATTTGAACAATACGCCATTAAGCACAGAGGCATCAGCAGTGCTACTTTGCATAATTATCAGCAACACGGCATTACCAACCTTACTCCATATATTATAGAAGAACGTCCTATGAATGTAGCAAGTATGGACGTATTCAGTCGCTTAATGATGGATAGAATTATCTTCTTGGGCGAAGGCATCAACGACTACGTAGCAAATATTGTTACGGCTCAACTATTGTTCTTAGAAAGTACGGATCGTACACGCGATATTCAGATGTATATCAATAGTCCGGGTGGAAGCGTTTATGCAGGATTAGGCATTTATGATACGATGCAATTTATTAGTCCAGACGTAGCTACTATCTGTACTGGAATTGCTGCAAGCATGGGTGCTGTGCTGCTATGTGCTGGCGTTAAAGGGAAACGTACTGCATTGAAACATAGTAGAATTATGTTACACCAGCCTAGTGGAGCAATCGGTGGACAAGCTACCGATATTGAAATCACCGCACGTGAAATCAAAAAATTAAAAATGGAATTGTACGAAGTAATTGCAGAACATACCAATAAGCCATTAGACCTTGTAGCTGTAGATTGCGATCGCGATTTTTGGATGAAAGCCATTGAGGCAAAGGAATACGGACTGGTGGACGAAGTGCTTTTAACTAATCCAAGAAAACTCAAAAAAGACTAATCACATTTAAAAATGAAACCATGATTGAATCAAAATACTTCCTCAACCCCAACTTTAAAGACGACGATGAAGAAGAGGAACCAAAAGAAGAAAAGCAAGAACCAATGGGTGGTTTGATGGTAAAAAAAATGGAAAAATTGTTTTTCGAAAGAAGGGCAATTTATTTATGGGGACCAGTTGACGACAAATCTGCACGCGACGTAGTAAGTAAATTATTATTGCTCGATGCAGACATTCCTGGCGAAGAAATAAAATTATATATCAATAGTCCGGGTGGCGTTGTAACCAGTGGCATGGTCATTTATGACACTATGAAATTGATCAGTAGTCCAGTTACTACTATTTGTATGGGATTGGCTGCAAGTATGGGCTCCATTTTATTAAGTGCCGGAACCAAAGGGAAAAGGTGCATTTATCCACACGGAGAAGTCATGATTCACCAACCGAGTCTGGGAGGTTATTTTCAAGCAACTTCGGCTGATATTGAAATTCATGCAAGTCAAATTCGCAAAACCAAAGAATTAGGAGCAAAAATACTTGCTGAAAACTGTGGCAAAACCATTGAACAAGTGATGGCAGATTTTGACCGCGAGTATTGGATGGATGCCAAAGAAGCAGTGACTTATGGCATTGTGGACATAGTATTAGACAAAATCTAAGCTAAATTTATTTCATTTAACGCTTCATTTTCCTGAAAAACCAGGAACAATGGTACCTTTGCTATCCTGCAAAGCAACTTTTTGTTAGAAAAGTTGGTCTTTTGTGGGGGCATAAAATTATAATATGGCTAAACAAGCTCAATTACACTGTTCCTTTTGTGGACGCAGTAGAGACGAAGTGAAAATTCTAATAGCAGGACAGGAAGGGCATATCTGTGAGAATTGCGTAGAACACGCACAGGAAATTATATTGCAAGAACTCAGCCTTAAAAATGAAGCTGGTGGAACTGGAACAAGCAATTTCAAATTAAGTATAAGACGACCAGCTGAAATCAAAAAATTCTTAGACGAATACGTGATTGGACAAGATGATGCTAAAAAAGTATTGTCTGTTGCTGTTTATAACCACTTCAAAAGAATTGTTCAAAAACAAATGCCAGACGATATTGAGATTGAAAAAAGCAATATCATCATGGTGGGAGAAACTGGAACTGGTAAAACTTTGCTTGCAAAATCTATTGCTCGTTTATTGAATGTGCCTTTTGCCATAGTAGACGCTACCGTATTTACTGAAGCTGGTTATGTAGGTGAAGACGTTGAAAGTATGTTAACTCGATTGTTGCAAAATTGTAATTATGATGTTGCTTCTGCAGAAAGGGGAATTGTATATGTTGATGAGATCGACAAAATTGCACGTAAGGGCGACAATCCTTCTATTACAAGAGATGTTAGCGGCGAGGGTGTTCAACAAGGATTACTGAAAATGTTAGAAGGTACCGAAGTGCTGGTTCCTCCACAAGGAGGTCGCAAACACCCAGAGCAAAAAATGATTAAGGTAGATACCAAAAATATCTTGTTTATCTGTGGTGGTGCATTTGATGGTATTGACAAAGTCATAGCCCGTAGGATCAATACTAATGCAATCGGTTTTAGTGTCAATAAAGATGAACAAGAACAACAACGCAAAAACCTATTGCAATTTATTAATGCGACCGACTTAAAAAGTTTTGGATTGATTCCAGAATTATTAGGCCGTTTACCTGTTGTAACGCATCTAGATCCGCTCGATAAAGAAACATTACGTAGCATTCTTACAAAACCAAAGAATGCTTTAATGAAACAATATACCCGGCTATTTGAATTAGAAGGAATTGCACTTACTGTTGAGGAACCTGTATTAGATTTTATGGTAACAAAAGCATTGGAATATAAACTTGGCGCTCGTGGACTACGGAGTATTTGTGAAAGCATTTTAACCGATGCCATGTTTGAATTACCGGGTACGGAAACAACCGAATTGACTATCACCCTAGACTATGCCCAAAGCATGTTTAGTAAAAGCAAACTCAGTGTATTAAAAGTTGCATAATTATTATTGCACAATATTTTACCTATGAACGAACTAATTGAACGCCTTACAAAAGAAGCAAACCTTACTGTTGATCAAGCACAAAAAGCGGTAGAAACTATTGCTTCATTTGTAAAAGAAAAATTCCCGATGTTAGGTGGGGCAGTAGACCAAATTTTTTCTTCTGGAAATAAAGAAGACGTGTCTTAAATAGGCAGTTTTACAGTAACAATACTGCCTTCTCCTTTTGCACTTTCTATTAATAGAATGCCCCCTTGTTTTTGTAAAAGGTCTCTTACAAGAATAAGCCCGAACCCACTTCCTTTTTCTTGAAGGGTTCCTGTTCTAGTAAAGTATTTTTGTGCATTTACTTTATTGAGTATGTCTTCACTCATGCCAATACCATTGTCTTTGATATGCACATAAGTAAATTGTTCATCTAAGGAGAAAGAAACTTCAATTCTACCATCTAATGGGGTAAACTTGATAGCATTGGTAATCAGGTTTCTGAAAATAATCTTAATCATTTCCTTCTCAGCCATGATACTAGCATCAGTAGTAGAACTATTAATGAACTTGATTCGTTTACGCATCAGGGCAATTTTTTGCTCTAAGTGCATGCCATTCATTAACTCGTATACATTGATATCCGTTTTCTCTAATTCCTTACCTGTTATCTGACTTTTCAACCATCCTAAAAGATTATCCAATAACCCTGTTGTATTGATGTATTGGGTTTCTAATTGCTCTAATAGCGTCTTGGATTCTTCTTCCGTAAGTGCCCCTTTATTAATTAGGGAAAGTATGGTTTGAGTATTCGTGATGGGATTTCTCAAATCATGTGAAATGATAGATAACAATTTGTCTTTAGTTCTATTGTCTTCTTCTAATAACTGATTCTTAGAATAAATTTCCTTGTTAAGTTTATCTAAGGAAGCCGCATTTTCTTCAATAATCGCATTCTGCTTAGTGAGTCGTTGGCTCAAATACTTCTGCTTTCTATAACTCATAAAAGCAATGATTACCATCAATGCCAAAAACAACATCATTAAGCTGCCAACTAAAATGATCATTAATTGACTATTCGCCCTTTTGTTGGCTTTTTCTTTCTCGCTTTCAGCGTTTAATTTTTGAAGTTCTTTATCCTTCACTAGTTCTTGAAAAATACTGGCATATTCTGTTTGATTATCACTTTGTATTTTCAACGTATTGATCAAACTGTCTTGCCAAGCAATCACATTTGGGTTGTCTTTATTAAACTGATACGACTGGCGTATAAGTTTTGCAAGTTTTGTCATCAAGTCATAAGCTCCAGCTAAAGATGCATAAGCATATCCTTGTTTAGCTAGTGCTATTGCTTCAACATTTCTTTTTTGATCGATTAATAATTCGGCCAATTGCAGCGCATTTGAGGCCATTCCATAATGGTCATTAATCAATTGGTCTAAAGAGAGTGAATTTTGAAAATATAGCCGAGCAGTGGTAGTATCTTTTTTAGCCCTTGCTAATAAACCCAGATTATAAAAGGCTTTTTTCTGGCCATATACATACTTTTCTTTCAGGCTCAATTGCAAAGACTCCTTAAAAAGCGATTCGGCTTTAGAGAAATTCTTTCGCTTGGTTTCAATGGAACCAATACTGTTTTTAATATTTGCTTCTTCTTTTTTATTTCCAAGTCGTAGGATGATCTCTAAAGATTCCAAATTCATGCGCATGGCTTCGTCCAGTTTGCCCTCATTGGCAAAATAACCTGCAAGCTGTGTTTTGATCCTTACTATATTGATACTGTCTTTAAAAAGCAAGCTATTTTCCAATGCCATTTGATAAATGCCAAATGCTCTTTTGGAAAATCCATTTTGCTGATAGATCCCTGCTTCTGTATAATAAGCCGTTGAAAGCCCTTGATGGTATTGGTGCTGAATGGCTAGGTTCTTTGCAGTATTGAGCAAGTTAAGCGCCTCATTAACCTTTACCCTTTTAATGGTAAAAGCGGCCTGGTTTAATGAGTCTATTTTATGGAAAATAGTATCGGCTACTAACTCAGATTGTTCATTTTTTTGCGCAACCAACAGGCAAGGACACACTGTCAATAAAACAAGAATTGTTATCCTACCGTTTTTCATTAAAATGATAATGCTAGGGCACTAAGATACTCAACTTTCAAATACGGTCATCTTAGTCGAAGTTTACCTATAAAAATTCAGTGTTTTACGCAAGCACTTCTCTAGCAATTACTAACTTTTGAATTTCAGAAGTACCTTCTCCAATGGTGCAAAGTTTTGCATCTCGATAGAATTTTTCTACTGGAAAGTCTTTAGTGTATCCATATCCACCAAAGATTTGAACGGAGTCTGTGGCCACTTTAACGGCTGTTTCACTGGCAAAATATTTTGCCATAGCGCTTTCTTTGGTAATAGATTTACCAACCTGTTTTAAATGACAGCATTGTTCAATTAAAAGATCCGCTGCCATAATTTCTGTAGCCATATCGGCCAGTTTAAAACTGATTCCTTGAAAATTGGCAATGGGCTGGTCGAACTGGAAACGTTCTTGGGAATATTTAATTGAAGCTTCAAAAGCACCTTTAGCAATGCCAACAGAGAGTGCAGCAATAGAGATTCTACCTCCATCCAATATTTTCAACGACTGTCGAAATCCTTCCCCTATTTCTCCTAAACGATTGGCATCTGGAATGATACAATCGTTAAAGATCATTTCTGAGGTTTCGCTTGCGCGCATCCCCAATTTATTTTCTTTTTTGCCCCCACTAAATCCGGGAGTTCCTCTTTCAACCACAAATGCAGTTGCATTACCACTTGTTCTAGGTTGGCCAGTTCTGCAAATAACAACCGCCAGATTTCCACTCAATCCATGAGTGATCCAACATTTAGTACCATTCAAAACCCAATCATTCCCTTTTTTAACAGCTACAGTTTGCATATTCCCAGCATCACTACCCGTATTAGGTTCAGTCAAGCCCCAAGCACCAATCCATTCGCCAGATGCCAGTTTAGGAAGCCATTGCTGCTTTTGCGTTTCAGTTCCAAAACTTAGTATATGATTGGTACACAATGAGTTGTGTGCAGCTATACTAAGTCCAATGGATCCACAAACCTTGCTAATTTCCTGAATAATCACATTATATTCAAAATAGCTGAGTTCTGCTCCACCATATTTATGAGGCACCAGTACTCCCATCAACCCTAAATGCCCCATTTCTTTGAAAAGCTCAACTGGAAAAAATTGTGCTTCATCCCATTCCATCAAATGTGGGGCAATATATTTTCTTGCAAAATCGCGGGCCGTTTGCGCTACTTGTAACGTAATTTCAGAAGGGGAAAAGTTCATAGTGTGGATTTAAAATAGGTGAAGGTTGCCGAAACCAAGCAATCGTTTATCGGCAACCTTCTGAAATTTAACTACCGTTAGTTAGTTTTCGTAGCAAATGTAACCGTATTTTTGATTTAGACAACTCTATTTTAATGGAAGATTCCCTTCCATTTCCAAAAAGGGCATGATTTTTTGAAATATAGAATCAGCTAATCCATAGGTTTTACCCACCTGATCTACCGTTGTAAATCCGCCAATTTTGTCTCTAAACTTAATAATCCTTGCTGCTAATACAGGGCCAATTCCTGGAAAAAGCTCCCATTCAGCTTGAGTAGCTGTATTTATATTTAGCTTAGCTCTGTTGATTGGTTTTTGAACATACAAACTATCTTTTTTGAAAGCTTTGTTGGCATTGTGCCCTCCTTCCTTTTTGAAATCAATTCCGTTCTTTTCAAGTACTTGAATTTGTACATATGGCACTAATAAGTCAGCTTCATCAGGCCTTAATCCCCAGATTTTTCGCAAATCATCAGCCTTATAAAAATGCCCCCCTTTATTTCTATAATTAAGAATGGTTTGTATCGTTTTGTTTCTTAAACCCAATTTTAACCATTGATCTGCACCAATTGTATTGGGGTCAAAATAAAAATAATGTACTGGTTTTTTGATTTCTTCAACTACTCCATATTTACTTACCAAATTTTGATCGGCACTTAACTTTTGAACTGGGACAGTTAAATGAAAATTATTTGAATCTTGGTAGGCATCACTTGGCTGATTAGCTAAAAGTTTTCGATCATTTTCTGATAAATTGATTGGGGATTTACTTGGATAAAATACAGGGAGTATCCAAAACAAACTCATCAAACAAGTTAATAAGTAAATCGCTAGTCGCTCACGACTATTAAACTTGAAATATTCCTTTATTTTTATCATAGATCCTTTTTTAATTAGGAAATATTTTTCCCTGATAACTAAAAAGGAGGTTACAAACTTAACTGCAAGCCATCATAAGCCAGTTTCATATGAGGAGGCAATTCTAGATTGATACTGTCATTTATACCGAGTTGGTGACTAATATGCGTAAAATATACTTCCGTAATGTCTAACTCTTTTGCTATTGCAACTGCCTGATCTAGCGTGAAATGTGAAATATGCGCTTCTTTTCTGAGCGCATTCAAGACCAAGACCTTAGACCCTCTAATCATGTCCATTTGTTCGGATTCAATTCTATTGGCGTCAGTGATATAAGTAAAATGTCCAAATCGAAACCCAAAAACGGGCATTTTATGGTGATAAACGAGGATTGGTTGAACAGGAATGTCACCAATATAAAAAGGAGATTCATCAATAGTAATTAAATTCAACTCCGGTACGCCAGGATATTTGGTATCGCTAAAAGCATAATAAAAGTCTCGCCGAACGGCTTCTTCTGTTAAAGAATTGGCATAAATATTCATGGGCCGCTTTGTGGTATAGTTGAAAGCCCTGATATCATCCAAACCAGCCATATGGTCTTTATGAGGATGGGTATACAAAACAGCGTCTAAATGTTTGGTTTTGGTACGCAACATTTGATACCTAAAATCTGGAGTAGTATCTATTACAATAGATGTATTGGCTGATTGTACAAGAATGCTACTACGTAAACGATTGTCTTTTTTATTAGTTGAGGTACAAACTGTACAAGGGCACCCAATCATAGGCACACCACTACTAGTGCCAGTACCAAGAAATGTAATTTTTAAAAAAGGATTACTCACCTAGTAAAACTACAAGTTCAAACAATTAAGAGTTATAAAACAGCAAGATTTTTTTATTATGCAACAACAGCTTCTTCTGCTAATACTTGATGGTATAGCTTTTGACTTTCATGAGTTAGTTTATCAAAGTCAATATTTAGTTGAGGTATTAATTCTAAGAGTGTATTTATTCTACCTTCTGTTTGTAAAAATTTATTAAGTACCACCATTTTCTTGGCTTCAAGTAAGCACCAACCACTTTGAAAAGTGCCACGTTCATAACGAACTGTGTAGTTACTTTCGTTTAAGATATTGCTTAGTTTATCTAATGTTGTTTGTGTGTATTTCATTCCAATGCTAAAGCCTTAAAATTTATATTGTAATAGTAGTAAAACTAAAGCTATCTAAAAGTTAATTGATGTTGTTTTATCCACAGTATGTATAAAAGAATAGGAGCATTATTCAGCTATAATTCAATCATCTAAGAAGGATGCAAAAAACAAATGCCCTACTAAAAGCAGAGCATTTGTAAACTTTATTATAATATATTTTCTATTAAAACACGATTACTCTTTCAATCCATTGATTTTGGCTATTACTAATTTGTATTAAGTAAGTACC
>JANOYH010000175.1:0-10072 GCA_031428775.1 Bacteroidota bacterium | reverse complement strand
CCTATTTTTTGCTACTAACTATCTTGGCGTAATGGGCATAGAAGCGCTACAAAAGTGTAATATTAACATCCCTAAAGATATTGCTGTAGTAAGTTTTGACGATAACGACCTGTTCCGTTTACTTACCCCCTCTATCACTGTGGCTGCACAGCCAATTAAAGAAATGGCCACTAAATCAATTGAGCTACTATTGAGGCTCATCAAAAAAGATCCAAAATTACTCAAGCCTCAAGGCGAAATTATTAAATCAGAAATTATCATTAGAGAATCTACTCCTCAAAAAAATAGCGTAGTCACGTTGGAATTACTACAAAATTGATGTTAGAAAAAGGATTGGAATGGGCTCTTTTGTAAATTTTAAAATATTCAGAAAAACATTTATGAAAAAATCTAATTCAAATTTAGCCCTATTTGTTGCTTGCATGCATCTGTTATCAACACCAATGTTGTTGGCACAGAAACCAACCATATTGCCCAATATCGTTTATATTCTTGCAGATGATCTTGGGTATGGAGATATCTCCATAAATAATCCAAAGGAGGGTAAAATACAAACGCCCAATATTGATAAATTGGCAAAGCAGGGTATGAATTTTACAGATGCACATACTACATCATCTGTATGTACACCCTCTAGATACTCAATTCTTACTGGAAGATATCCTTGGAGAAGTCGTTTACCAGTAGGTGTGCTACATGGATATAGTAGAACATTAATAGAAGATGGATTACCTACTGTGGCTAATCTATTAAAAACAAAACTTTATCAAACTGCTGTTGTAGGTAAATGGCATTTAGGATTAGATTGGGTTCCAAAAGACGCCTACAAAGATTCATTGAAACCGGAAAATAATAAGAATAATTTATACGGTATTCTAAGTGACATGAAACCAGCGCAAATTGATTTTTCATTAGCTCCAACAGGCGGACCTAAAACACAAGGATTTGATTACTCTTTTGTTTTGCCTGCATCTTTAGATATGGCTCCTTATTGCTATTTAGAAAATGATCAACTTACAGAACCATTAACTGGATATACTAACGGCAACAAATTAGAGTCGGGTTATACTGGTCCGTTTTGGCGAGAAGGATTGATGTCGCCTTCCTTTGATTTTTATGATGTACTTCCTAAATTCACCAGAAAGGCAAATGATTTTATTCGCAATCAGGCCAATAGCAAAAACCCTTTTTTCTTGTATTTCCCTATGCCTGCACCACATACACCTTGGGTGCCAAATAAAGACTATGCTGGCAAATCAAAGGTAGGAGAATATGGAGATTATGTGCAGGAGGTTGACGCTGCGGTAGGACAAGTTTTGCATGTATTAGATAGTTTGGGGTTGTCAAAAAATACTATCGTTATTTTTTCAAGTGACAATGGTCCCTATTGGCGCGAAAATTTTGTAGCACAATTCAATCATAAAGCTGCAGGCCCTTTTAGAGGAATGAAAGGAGACGTATTTGAAGGAGGTCATCGTGTTCCATTGATAGTTCGTTACCCCGGTATAGTTAAGGCTGGTACCAAATCTGATGCGCCTACTACCTTAGCTAATTTAATGGCTACCTGTGCAGAATTGATCGGAAACAATAATGAAAAATTTATCACAGAAGATAGCTATTCAATTCTGCCAATCTTAATGGGAAAAGCAACTCGTGTTGCTGATCAGCAAGCCATTGTAAACATCTCATCAAAAGGAACCCTGGATATTCGTAAAGGTTCTTGGAAGTTGATCACCAAACTTGGATCAAGCGGATTTACTGTTCCTGTAGATGTGAAACCCATTGCTGGTGGTCCTATTGGTCAATTATACAATCTTGAGGATGATATTCATGAAGACCACAATGTTTATTTGGAGCATCCAGAAAAAGTGAGAGAATTAATGGATTTATTAATCTCTATTCAAAAAGCTCCAAAGGGAAAAAAATTTAAACTGTAAAAATATTTTTTTAAAACTGAAAATGCCCCAAAAATGAAACTATCCATTAATAACTGTAACAAACTGTTTGCAGGAATAATTTTGTGTACTTGCATTTTAATATCGGAATTTGTATCCGCTCAAACAAAAGACTTATTTGAGAAGTCTAATATTAAGACAGCCATGCTACAAGTGGCCGACTGGCAAATGAAGCACTCCAATAATAAGCCGTTGAACGACTGGACAAACGGGGCTTTTTATGCAGGAGTATTTGCTGCCTATGAAACAACAAAATCCAATATTTTATTGGATTCAATGATGGCAATGGGAGAAAGGCTGAATTGGCAACCAGGAAGACGATATGATCATGCTGATGATTATGCCATTAGTCAGACTTATATCGACCTATACAGAATAAAAAAAGAGAAACGAATGCTTCAACCAACAATTGACTCATTGGCAAAAATGCAACAAGTATCCGGGAATGAAATAAAAAAACACGGAATTATTTGGTGGTGGTGTGATGCGCTTTTCATGGCTCCGCCTACTATGGCAAAAATGGCCAAAACGCAAAAAGATCCTGCATTGCTTATTCTAAGTGATACACTTTTTCATCAATGTTATCGCTTATTGTACAGCGATGAATTCCATTTATTTGCGCGCGATGCTAGTTATTTAGTTGACGCAAATGGGAATGGCAAAAGAGAAGCAAACGGAAAAAAAGTATTTTGGTCGAGGGGTAATGGTTGGGTAATGGGTGGACTGGTGAATTTATTAAAAGAAATGCCCAAAGACTATGCAGGAAGAGATTTTTATATCAACCTATATAAAGAAATGGCAAACAGTTTGTTGGCCCTTCAACAACCTGATGGATTATGGAGAACAAGCTTATTAGACCCTAATGCTTTTCCAGGAGGTGAAGGTAGCGGTACGGGGTTTGATTGTTATGCACTTGCTTGGGGAGTGAATCAAAAAATATTAGATAAGAAAGTTTTTTTGCCCGCAGTTAAGAAAGCTTGGGAAGGATTAAACTCGCTTGTATTGGAAGATGGTAGAGTAGGTTGGGTACAGCCAATTGGTGCTGATCCACGTAGAAATTTTAATCCAGAAAGTTGGGAATCTTATGGTGCCGGTGCATTTCTATTAGCAGGCGCTGAAGTGATAAAGTTGAAAAAATAATAATCATTTATGAAATTGATATTTAATTCAGCTGCAATAAAATACAGAACAAGATTTTCATCATTGATATTTATCATAGGTGGGGGCTTGATATTGCTTACTTCAGGAAGATCCATCGAATCTGAGCATACTAAACAGCGACCGAATATTATTTATATCATGGCTGATGATATGGGTTATTCTGATATTGGTTGTTATGGTAGTGAAATTAAAACACCCAATATTGATCAACTAGCATCGAATGGTGTAAAACTCAGAAGTTTTTATAACAATGCAAGATGTTGCCCAACAAGAGCCTCTTTACTTACTGGACAATATCCACATACAGTAGGAATGGGTTTGATGGTTACCATGCCCAACGCAAAAATTCAACCTGGCAGTTATCAAGGATTTTTAGATGATCGCTATCCCACCATTGCAGAAGAATTAAAAAAAGTTGGCTATAGTACGTATATGACGGGCAAATGGCATGTTGGGGAAAGGCAAGAGCACTGGCCTTTAAAGAGAGGCTTTGATCATTATTTTGGATTGATTTCAGGCGCTAGTAGTTATTATGAAATCATACCACAGGAAATAGGTAAAAGGCATGTGGTACTAGACAACACAGATTTTCAAATTCCCAATGATGGGTTTTATATGACAAATGCATTTACAGATCATGCTATTCGATTTCTTAATAATCATAAAATCGAGCGTGCTAAAACGCCTTTCTTTTTATACATGGCATATACAGCCCCGCATTTTCCAATACATGCTTTTGAAGAAGACATTGCTAAATACAAAAATCTATATAAACAAGGTTGGGATATTACTAGAGCAAAACGTTATCAAAAACAGGCTAAACTTGGACTTACCGATGCAAGGTATCAACTTACAGAAAGACCAGCTGATATTACAGATTGGTCTTCTGAAAAAGACAAAAAAACTTGGGTACGTAAGATGGCAGTTTATGCTGCTATGATGGATCGGATGGATCAGAATATTGGAAAATTGATTAGCACACTGAAAAAGAATGGCCAATATGAAAACACGCTGATAGTTTTCCTTTCTGATAATGGTGGTTGTGCCGAAAATGTAAGCAATAGAAATTTTAATGATACTACAAAAAATATAGGGGAGCGTGGATCGTATGTTGCTTATGATTATCCATGGGCTAATTTGTCTAATACCCCTTTTAAAAAGTATAAGCATTTTATGCATGAGGGTGGAATGATCACCCCATTCATTGTTCAGTGGCCAGCAGGCATAAAACCTACCAAAGGTTATTCCAGTCAAATAGGACATGTGATCGACTTATTGCCTACTGCTTTACAGTTAGCTGGGGTTACACCTAAAAACTTACCAGGCGAGAGCCTAAGCTATTTGTGGAATGGTAAGAAAGTTGCACCAAAAACATATTGTTGGGAACATGAAGGCAATCAGGCAATTCGCAAAGGCGATTGGAAATTAGTAAAAGACCTTGAAGACCCTACTTGGGAATTGTACAATTTATCAATCGATCCAACTGAAACAAATGATTTGGCAAAGATAGAATCAGCACGTTCTAAAGCTATGCTAATCGAATACTCGGCTTGGGCTAAAAATGTAGGCGTGCAACCCATTAAAAAAAATAACAAATCAGAATAATAAAAGATGAAAAAATGTACTTCCCTTATATCATTATTAATTGTATGCACACTTTTTGTGCAAGCTCAAAAGGTAGATTATGTCTCGCAATTTAAAAATGTCAATCATGAACAAATAGGTTATTGGTTTATCTCACCAAACCTGATGACAGACAAGAAAGAGTATTTAAAGCATATTGATAGTATCGCAGAAAATTGTAAATACACTTTGATTTTTCTTACCTCCAGAGAAGGAGCCAACTTCTATGATTTCCCCAAAATGCATACTGTGTTTAAAGAGCTGGTAGCTGCTGCCCATAAAAAGGGTCTAAAAGTTGGCTTACAATTATGGGGTAATTATAAAGACAAGTCAATAGAAGGTTCTCAACGAATGATCATAGAAACAGAGCTTACTTTAGACGATAATGGGAATGCCACTGCTTTAATAAAAGCTAAGTATATACGCTTCCCTGATAGACTTTTGAAATCTGATGTTTTTAAAGTGTATGCTTTTAAAAAAACCGGAGATGGGTTCTATGATCCTGCAACACTTAAAGATATCACTGCTCAAACACAAAAACTTTTGTCCGACAAAGAAACGGTCAACGTAACTATTAATGCTGGTGCTGCTTTGAAAGGAATGACCGCTTGTGTGATGACGCAACAATATTGCAGTCAGAGTAGTAACTGGGACAATATTGAAATCAATGGATTTACAGAAGCTATGCACGTATACCAAGATATTCCTTTCGACGGATTTTCCTTAGACGAATATGGTAATAAATTTATTGAAAGAATGTTCGATTTGAATACGCCCAATCCATTCCGCGGAAGATGGTATTCAAATGGCATGGCTAGGGAATACAACAAAGAGACAGGAAATGTGCTAGCACAAACATTATTTAATGGCAGGTATGCGCCTACAGGTAAGCCAGAAGTTAGAATCAATGCCATCAATGAATACATGCAATTTATGCGAAAAGGGGGTGTTCGTGTGGAAAAAGCTGTGTATGACAGTTCTAGAAAAATATTCGGCACTCACATATTTAATGGTATACACGGAACCTACCATAATAGTCTGATTAATGATGAGATATGGGCTAATGGAATTGGTTGGTGGTCGGCCCCAAGGGCCTACGGACAATCAGATGAGAAAACATTTCTACCTACTCAAATGGGAATGGCTATGGCACATGTTAAAAATGCCATGTATAATCAATACTACGACAAAGACCTTGAGCCCGTATTAGTGAAGTCTTTCAACGATCTACGTTATGGTATTCGCACACATTATCATGCCATGAACGACAAACGCCCGCTTCGTTTTGATTTGGAAGATGCGGATGCTGTGAAAGGAATTAATGCAAATGAAAATTGTGCAAGACTTCTTAATAAGTTCAATCCTTCTTTACCGGAAATTAAATTACTGGTGATATTCGGAATGGAAGGCTTGTCTAATTGGTACCCTGTAGTTGCCGATCGAGGCGTCTATGATATTAATGATAAAATGAAAATCGAAGAAAGGGCTGTTGAAATCTGGAAAGCAGGATTCCTGAATGCATTAGTGCCTTCTGATTTGATTGTAAGCGGACAATTAAAGATTGGCACTGATGGTAAGCCAGTATTGAATGGACATAAGTTTGACGCTATTGTATATATCAATCCTCAGTATGCTCGAGAGCCAGTCATTAAATTTTTAGAAAATTATACTGCGCGAGGGGGGAAATTAATGGTAGAAGGCAATGCAGACAGAGATTTTAAAGGAAACTTGATCGCCAGTCGTTTCAAGGCCATATATGATAGGGCAACAGTAAAAGGGTATTCAATTGAAAAGCTTTCTATGTTAGGTGTGCAGAAAAATTGGTTGCCTGATGGTTGTAAAAATGAAGATGGGTCTTATATTTTTAATGACTTGGTCTCTATGAGAACTGGATTGCCCGCCAATTTTAAAGTTAATTTTGATGGTGAGCTTTTTGAAGGACAATATCGAGGACTTGCTGTAATCAAATCTGATAAAAATAGGGGAGTTGCAAAATTTGCTGCTACAGGATTCACTGAAATGAAAAAGAATGGTTCAGTCATTCTTTCTTTTCAAAATCCAGTGGATGTTTATTTTGAAAAAGTTTCGGGAAAAATGAAAATGACAATTGCTGATGGCAAAAATGCGATCAAGCCTATAGTGAATAAATTATAATTATGAGATGATGAAGTGTTTTTTTAGTTGGTTGGTTACTTGTATGTATGTATCCACTATGTTTTCGCAAATTCCTAATCAGGCTATTGATGCAGGAAAGATATATCTGAACTCAAAGGAAGAACATCATGGTGCATTCTTTTGGATGATGAAAAAAGCTAGTGAGATAAATTCTAATACAGAAGATATCTCAAAGCCAGACTATTCAATGAAATCATGGATGCCTGCAATTGTTCCTGGAACGGTATTGAATTCATTAGTGTATAACAAAGTTTTCCCTGAACCCTATTATGGCATTAATAATAAATTGACCAATAACCTGATTCCTGATATCGCAAAAACCGGACGCGATTTTTATACGTATTGGTTTAGAACTGACTTTTTGGTTCCTGCAGATTTTAAAGAGAAAAATATTTGGTTGCAAGTAGATGGCATTAACTATCGCGCAGAAATATGGGTGAATGGTAATTTGCTGAATACTATTTCCGGTATGTTTCAACAAGGTTTTATTGAAATTACTGACTTTGCCAAAGTAGGCGAAAAAAATACTATAGCCATTAAAGTCTTTCCAGTTGATATGCCTGGTTCCAATAAGCCAAAACCATGGCGTGCCCGCGGAGAGAATAGAAATGGTGGTGATGGTAATATGGGATTGAATACTTCCATGTTAATGTCTGTTGGCTGGGATTTTACTTTCAAAGATGGTGTCAGAGACAGAAATACAGGCATCTGGAAATCTATTTCATTGTATACAACCAATAAAGTGGCATTGCGACACCTGTTTGTAAAATCAAAATTATTTAAGCCAGCCTATGATAAAGCAGAAGAAACAGTTTCTGTTGAAGTATTCAATGTGGCAATGAAAACCATTAAGTGTGTAGTAAAGGGGGAGATTGTTGGTGAAGGAATTAAGTTTGAAAAGTCATTGGATTTATTGCGGGGAGAAGATAAGACCCTCACATTTACTGCAAAGGACTTCCCAAAATTGGTGATCAATAAACCACGACTCTGGTGGCCAAGATTCAAAGGTAACCCTGAATTATATGAATTGAAACTAAAAGTATATTTAGATGGTGTTGTTGCTGATTCAATTAAAACAAAATTTGGGATCAGAGAAATCATAGCAGATAGACATACGCCTGATAGTTCTAAGACATTTTATGTTAATGGGAAGAAGATCTTTATACGTGGATCGAATTGGATTCCCGAAGCAATGCTAAGAAATTCAGATGAGCGGATGTATGCAGAAATGCGCTACACCAAACAATCAGGTGTCAATTTATTACGGTTATGGGGTGGAGGCATTGCAGAGTCGGATTATTTCTATCAGTTATGCGATGAGTTTGGTTTTTTAGTTTGGCAAGAGTTTTGGCTTACTGGAGATACCAAACATCCGCAGGACAAAGACCTCTATTTCAATAATATCACCTCTACCATTAAAAGAATTCGCAATCATCCTTCTGTTGCTTTCTATGTGGCATCAAATGAAAGCACCGAAGTTTCAGGCACTAGAGAATTATTACAACAATTAGATGGCACAAGGCCATATCAAATGCAATCAGAAACAGATGGCGTTCATGATGGCAGTCCTTATCAACAAATGAACCCCATGCAACACTACGAAAATACTGCGTCTGATAGAGGGAGTAGGGTGGATGGATTTAATCCTGAATATGGTGCACCAACTTTGCCAACTGTTGAAGTGTTGCGTGAAATGATGGATGAGAAAGATTTATGGCCCATCAATAAACCAATATGGGACTATCTGGATGGTGATGCTTTTCATGGAATGACAGGTAAGTATACCACCATGGTAAATAATTATGGGTTGTCGAATTCAATTGATGAGTTTGCAAAGAAAGCACAATTGGTTGGTGCAATGAATTCGAAGTCGATCTGGGAAGTTTGGAATGAAAATAAATTTGGATATGGTGATCGATATGCTTCAGGACTTTTATTCTGGTATCATAATTCACCAACAAGACAGATATGTGGTAGAATGTGGGATTGGTCGTTGGAACCAACAGCCTCACTATATCATACCCAAAATGCATTGGAACCGCTTCATGCACAATTTGATTATTTAAAAAATACCGTATCTGTTTACAATGATTACTTCCAATCATTCAAGAACTATACATTAGTTGCTGAAGTATATGATTTAAATAGTAAGAAAATTTCCACTCAAACAAAAACAATCGATCTGATTCCAGAAGATGCGGTATTAAATAATTTGATAAAAATCGAATTTTCACCTACCATCACTTTAGTTCATTTTGTAAAAGTTACTTTATTTGATGATGCAGGAAACCTAGTGAGCAGTAATTTCTATTGGCGCTCAACAGATAAGTATCTAGGTAAAACAACTATGACTGGACCTGCTACAGCTGGGTTTGAAACATTGGGTACTATGAAAAAAGTGAGCCTACAAACTAAGATTTCCTTTGTTGAAAATTCTACAACAACAGTCATGCATTTAGATATTAAAAACAATTCCAAACAGATTGCTTTTTTTACCCAATTGCAGTTCTTGAGTTCAGAGGGCAAACCCATACGACCATCTTATTATAGTGATAATTTCTTTTCTCTAATGCCAGGTGAATCAAAACTGGTTAGTATTGAAACAGAGAATCGTCATTTGCTGCAATTGAATAATAAACTTATTGTCAAGGGTTGGAATATTCCATCTGAAACGATCATCATTAATAAATCGATGAAAAATGAAAAATAGAGCTACATTATTTATATGCTTATTGTTGTCACTGCACGGAATGGCAGCAGTTAAGGATGTAAACATCAGCAAATACGGTGCAAAGGCTGATGGTAGAACCATTAATACCAAGATCATTCAGCAACTAATTGATAAAGTATCAGCAGGTGGTGGCGGAAGAGTAATTATTCCACCAGGAAATTTCATGACGGGAACGCTATTTATCAAGACAGGTGTGGATCTGCATCTGGAATTGGGAGCAGTTCTTCTTGGTTCGCATTCTACCAATGACTATAACAAGTTAGCGGGACGTTCAGCTTTGATTATTGCTAGCGATCAAAATAACATTGCTATCTCAGGTGAGGGTATCATTGACGGACAAGGACAGGAATTGATGTTAGACATTTTTAAAAAATTGAGAAGTGGGGAGTTGGTTTCACCAGATTCTCTTTGGCTAGTAAAAAGACCT
>JANOYH010000174.1:0-3685 GCA_031428775.1 Bacteroidota bacterium | reverse complement strand
ACAGTATCATTTTTTTGAAATATGGACAAAATTTGAGGTATCTCACTAGCGGTTGCTTTGGGTATTTTGAATCCACCTATTTTTTCAGATTTATAATATAACTCATATTGCATGCCACTTGTAAAAGGGATGACAGGGATGAATTCCAACTCTTGCTTTCTGTTGAATATCCCTAAAATACTTGTTTTATTTTCTGTTTGCTGCAATTTTAAAGACAAGAAATGATGGATAGAGTCTTGTGGTAAATGACGCAAAATATAAGAGGGTATTTGAATAGCAATTGCCTTTTCTTCTTTCCAAACGATTTGAAAACCTTCCTGTTTAGAAGAACAACCATTTGAAAAGACGAATAAAAAAAAGAAAAGGCTACCCAAATTGAATAGCCTGTTATTAAATAGGGTCAAAAAATTATAATGCGTCATTGTTTTTAGTCATAAGCTCCATTGATCCATTTTCTTTCTTCTGTAAGATGACTACCTTTTTACTATCAAGGTTATCCATCTGTACAACTTTTGTTAATGATGGGAGCAAAACAAAAGGAGTTCCAGCAGTTGTTGCAACTTTTTCAGTTAAAGTACCTTCGAAGGCCGCAATATTTTTATAATTTACTGCAGTTACAGACCTAGCTGTATTTGCCATAACGAGATAGTTTTCGCCATCCTTGGTAATAGTTGTCATATCAATTGGTGTATTGCCGCTACCCATTTCTGCCACTGTTCTACCTTTTACGTGTTTACCTGCTACTAGTTCATCTAAAGGAAATAAAACTAAGGGAGTACAGGTATAGCTGGCAATTAAATAATTTTTGCCATTAATCATACCTGTTGTAAAAGTTCTAATTGGAGAAGCTGTTTCATACCTACCATGTGCAGCATGATAGATTTCTAGTGAAGCCTGTTCTTGTTTATCAACAAATGGGAATTGAATACTTCTGAATGTAGAACTAAATTCTTTATTAGACAATCCACTTACCAAAATATGATCGTTATCAAATCGCATATCTGATATGGTTGATACCCTCATGGGGCGGCCTCTTGCATCTTTTGCGTCTTCTGCATAAACATCATTCAAAGCGATACTTGAAAAATTCACATCTTTTAAACTCAAAGATTCAATTTTTTCATTTGATATTTTCAAAATAGCGGGAGTCCCATCACTGTGTTGAATGGCTACATATAGTTTTTTTGAAACTGGATTTACTGCCAAATCTGTAATGGTAATATTTTCTTTTAGGGTACCTAAAGCATCTGCTATCTTCTGGTCAATTTCACTGATATCAACGGGAGAAGCGGTTTCAAGTTTTTTAGTGTCTTTTGTTTCAACTGCAAAAATAGAAGCGGCTTTTGAATCGCCTATAAACAAAACTCCATTTTTACCAAAACTGAGGGCACTAATAGATTTAATTTCAGGTGTGCCTTTTGTAAAACCATATGGCGAGTTGTTTACTAATGGCTTAAAAGCAGCTAACAGTATCAACACTATAGTTGGGTATAAAAAGTAAAGCAATTTCTTTTTCATTTTTTGATTTTAATTGTTATGCAAAATGGGATAAATAGAAGTTTGCTGTGATGTTAGGAGTAATAATATACTCTATTATTGTATTAAATAGGATAAAATTGGTAAGAATAGGTGAATGCATTCGTTTTTTCGGTAAAAAAATAACATAAATTCGTTTTAAATAGTTGAACGTTTAAAACATGACAATGGCAGATACAAAATTATCCCATACTATTTCACAAGACTATATTAGAAATATCATCGCCTTAGATCATGATCCTATTCTAAGAAACCTCAAAATAACACAGTGTTATTTTGATTTATCACAAGGCATAGCAAGTAGAATTGGAAATGAAAATGTGAATTGGTGCACTTTTGCAACTTGGGCTTCTAAAACAGCTGGCAGATTTATCAGAATGGAAAATATTAATGTTCATTTCCATGATAAGTTGTATAATTCAACAGAATACGAAGACTGGATCTTATTAATAAAGGATAAGTATGCTGAATTAGAGATTGATCATTCCTTTGAGCACCATCAGTTACACACTGCAGCACATAATTCAATAGCATTAATTAGTGCTGATATAGCTGCTGGCAATTTGAAAGTATTTTCTGAACTAGGTCCCATTTTTTCTGAAATGATCGATGCATTTGATCTTTCACTAGAAGGTGATACAGCGGCAATTGAAATGGTATTACAGAAATTAATTCCTGGAAAAACGGAAATGGGGGGGCAAGAGCTTTTAGCCAATGCCATCCGAGATTTTCATACTGCATTGCATGAAAAAGATCATTATGTAAAAGCCGAATTGGTACTTAAGGCAAATGCTCAAACTGGCATGCATGAACAAATAAGGTTACAGCCTTATATAGCTGCTGCAATGGAAGCTCCATTGCCAAAAACTTTTTCAAATTCATTAAAGCATCATGCAATTGTAGGGGCTCCATTAGAGTCGCATAGTAAGATACATGGCATATTGGATATACTTATACAGCCGATTGCAAAAAAAGTACATGATACTTGGTTGAATTTGTCCACCCATTATTTAATGACCTTAGAATTGCCTGATGGTATTTTGCATCTTGGTCATGACCTTCCTAGTCCGGAGGGAGCCAATTTGTTTCCTGAGCATTTATTGAATCCCCAAGACCCAGAATTGAATAATTTATTATTGCTTTATGATAATGAGTTAAATACATTGCATTCTAAAGCCCGCAATTGGGCTGTATTTGAGGATCGAATGCACTATATCTTAAATTTGTTTCGTTCAAGACAAAGGCATCCTCCGTTGCATACTTCGCCTTTTGAGATTGTTCAGACCAAATTGTTGCATGAAAATAAATTGCCAGAAGGAAAATTGTAAAATGGTATAAGGAATTGCAATGTCATTATTTCCTATTTTCCAATGGCTTACTCATTATTACAAATTTATTATTCAAAATTTCTCCAGAAGATGATAGTTGATTGTTTTTAGAATAATGTATGGCTTTCACTTCATCCGTATATGCAATTAGCTTTCCATTTTTATTGCAGCTTATAAAACTATTGTCGTGAAGGTTAGTATATTGTATGCCATCAAATTGAAATATAGGAACTGAATTGTTTGTAACTGATATATTATTAAAACTATTATTATTTATATGAATCAATGGCCCCATGGTACTTTCGTCATTTCCAGTTCTTTTGATTACTAGGACCTGACCCGTGAAATCATTGAAACTGTTGTGTGCTATTTTCATTTGTTCAACGTTGTAATATCCTTTTTTGTCGGTTTCAGCATTCATTTTAAATAGGATACCTTTTCCATTGTTGAACCTACTGTTTTTGATGATAATGCTATCAGCAACGCTGGATTTAGCTGCATAGAAAAAAGTTTCATTAGAATTGTCAAACTTGCAATTGTTTATGGCCAAATTGAGGTGATTACTGCTGCCTGAACTATCTGTGCTAATAAAACTGGTTGCTTTCATAGTTGAGAGGTTCAAGTTAAGATTTTGCAATGCCAAAGTTGACCCAGACATTAATTGAAATAAAAAGGACATTTCATTAGTTGTATTAATCTTAATAGCTGTTTTCAGATTGCTTATAATGGTTAGATGGCTTTGTATTAGAACAGGCTTTGAGAATGAGTAATCTGATCCAGTTAGCATTAACTGTAGATTTGTTCCTTTATTTTTTTCCAAT
>JANOYH010000173.1:0-15165 GCA_031428775.1 Bacteroidota bacterium | reverse complement strand
TTGAGTTTTGCCATTTTCGTCTTTATACCTACACTTCATTCTATTCGTCTGGTAGTTTTCAAAATTAGATACACTACTTACTTCTAACCAACGCTCTTGTGCCGCACTGAACACTTCAAAGTCGTAAGTGATTGCAGAAGTGAATCCCATATCACCACCACATAAACGCAAAATACGATACGGTAGTTCCAAGGCTTTTAATAAATTCTCTACGTGTAAAACCATTTCATCCAATACCTGATAACTATTGTCTGGTTTTACAATTTGTATCACTTCTACTTTATCAAATTGATGAACCCTGTTTAGTCCACGCACCTCTTTTCCAAAACTTCCTGCCTCTCTTCTAAAGCAAGGAGTGTATGCCGTCATTTTTATGGGTAACTCAGATTCTTTAACGATGGTATCACGATAAATATTGGTTACAGGCACTTCCGCAGTGGGAATTAAATAAAAATTATCCGCAGTAGCATGATACATCTGCCCCTCTTTATCAGGCAACTGACCCGTAGCAAATGCACTGGCTTCATTGACCATAAAAGGTGGAATGTATTCTGTATATCCTGCTGCAATATTATAATCCAGAAAGTAGCTAATCAATGCTCGCTGCAATTTGGCACCCTTTCCCTTATACAATGGGAAGCCTGATCCCGTAATTTTTGCACCTGTTTCAAAATCTACTAAGTCGTATGTCTTAATCAGATCCCAGTGCGGTAACGCCCCAGGATATAAAACTGGTTTTTGTCCCCCTTCTCTTACCACCACATTTTCTTCCGGAGTTTTGCCTTCTGGAACTTCAGGCGCGGGTAGATTGGGCAGTTTTACCAATTGAGTCAGTAATTCAGCTTCCACTTTTTCCATTTGCTCTTTTAAGGGCTCTAAAGTGGCTTTCCAGCCGGCAACATCCAATTTGGTAGCTTCAGCCGCCTCTTTATTTCCCAGTGCCATCAATTTTCCAATCTCTTTAGAGGCTGTGTTTACTTTGGCTTGTGTTTGGTCGAATTCGTTCTGAAGCTTTTTTCTCTCATCATCCAGCGATATGATCAAATCAACCAATTCGGGTTGTTTGAACTGTTTTTTGGCCAGTCGTTGTTTCACCTCCGCCGTATAATTCTTCAGAACTTGCACTTGTAACATAAGATCAATTTTTGCAAATATAACTGATGCGCACTGATGATGGCATCCTTCAAACTTTTACCTTTGCAGAATGTACATTCAAGACGATTTACAGCAGCGATGGTGGGCTTTGGAAGCCAAATTGGTAGAAAGATTCGGTAAAAAACCGGATTTAGAAGCGGTTTTATTCCTGATAGGCATGCAGGAAACTGGTTTTATGATTGAAAAAATCAGCAAAGAACAGAAACAAGACCTGATGCATGTGGCGGTTTGCACGGTAATGGCACAAAGTGGCTATTATAGTAAAGAAGGAAATGATGAAGAAGGTTGGCCCCATTTCAAACAAATCAAAGAACTACCTGAAATGATCTTACACGAGCAGGAGAACTTTATTAAAGACCACGTTTTATTATATTTTGAACAAACGGGTTTTTAAAAATAGAGCGCTTGTTATGATTTAATTTCGGGCAATCGTTTTTTAATGAATATTTGCACTATTAAAACATGAAATATGAATTTTCCGGCAACACTAAAGTACACCAAAGACCACGAATGGATTAAACTGGAAGGCAATATTGCCACAATTGGAATCACCGATTTTGCACAACATGAATTGGGTGATATTGTTTATGTTGATATCAATACCGTAGGCAAAACCCTTGCAGCAGAAGAAGTTTTTGGAACGGTGGAAGCAGTAAAAACGGTGAGTGATTTATTCTTGCCTATTGCTGGAACTGTTACTGCCATCAACCCTTTGCTGGAAAAACAACCAGAACTGGTAAATACTGATCCATATGGCGATGGTTGGATGGTTCAAATGGAAGTTTCTAATGTTGATGATGTATCAGCATTGATGAACAGTGAAGCCTATAGTGCACTAGTTGGCTAATCAACACATGAATATACTATATAACAAACACCTTGTTTTAAAAAGAAACAGGGTGTTTGTTATTTCATGAATGCATAGATTTTTTCTTGTAAAGGTATATTTTCACTTACTTGGTGGAGCTTCCCGCTTTATATTTGTAGATGTCATTTTTTAGAAAATATCCTTTCGCTCCGGCAACAATTTTTCTTTTTGCAAGCATCATTTTACTTTCTTTACCTGGCACCAGTTTGCCCAATGCGCATTGGCTGGATATACCCCAACTAGACAAGTTGATTCATGGTATCCTATTTTGCTTACTCTGTTGGCTCTTTTCATACCCTATTACACTAAAACAAATTCCAAGTAGCAGAAAAAAAAGCTGGTTTTGGGTAGTCACATTAGCAGGTATTGGATACGGCACTGCAATGGAATTTGTACAAAAAAACTGGATCCCTAATAGGAGTTTTGAACTTTTGGATATTGGGGCAGATACTTTCGGTTGCTTTTTGGCTCTGACAATCAGTTACTCATTGCAAAACCGTGCGCAGTCTAGGAGCAGTTCCTAAAAAAAGATTGGCCCTTGTGGAAACAAGGGCCGCAACCAAAACTAACTGCTTATGAGAAAAAAAATGTTTGTTCGTTTGTTACAGATTCTATTGCAAAAGAGATGCCAGAATAGTTATTTGATTTGTTAATAGTTTCAAAAGTATTACCACCCTTTCTACGCTCTTGCTTACTGCAAAGTTGCATCATAAAGATTGAAATAAATGTGAAGGGTTTAAGAAGAATTTGTTAATTACTAAGGACATTCAATAGTATTTGCCGCAGAATTATTTAGCAAGGGACTGATCATTGGAATATTTAGATTCAACCCCCTTAAAATCAATAATATTGCCATTGTAGCTACAAAATAGGGGACGGCTCTTTTCATCTTATTACGAGCGCTAAGGCCAATAGTATGACCAAAATAAGACAATAGAAACAGGGGCGGGAAAGTACCCAGTCCAAATGCTGTCATAAACCCAATACCTCCCAACGCAGTTCCAGCAGCCATTGCACCAGTAATAGCCAAATACACCATCCCACAAGGCAATAATCCATTTGACATACCTAAGATAAACATGGCATACAATTGCTTTTTTTGAATGTATATTCCAATAATTGATTGTAATCCTTTTTGAAAACGTTGTACAAAAGGAATTTGAATGCTATGCTTATTTAAGACAGACTGCAACAAAATCAATAAAATGAAGCATCCTAAAATAATAGAAAAAACTTGTTGTGAACCTGCTAAAAAAAACTGCCTCCCCACCAAACCAAAAAACACACCGAGTGTTGCATAAATGAAAATGCGACCTAAGTGATACAATAAAATTCCGACCAGTTTTTTTGGTGCGGGCAAATAATAAACGGGTAAAGAAAATGCAATTGGGCCACACATACCCACACAATGAAAACTACTAACAATGCCCAATGCAAATCCGGATATGAGTAGTTGCCATGTCACTTTAAGGAATGATTATTTTCTGTTCATAATAAAAAGCATCTTTGCCTAATTGCCAATTGAGCTTAATTTGATAGGCACCCTTTTGTAAGGTACTTTTTAATACCTGTACCCTAGCAGTTGAATCAATTTCTAATGGAAAATGAGCGTCTTTTCTTTCATCAGTAATACAATAGAAAAAAACATCCCCTTTTACAACAAATCCTTTATGTTCTTTTGGCAATTGGATTTGAATAGAAGTGGCATCTTGTTCAATTTGAACATTGCTTACACTTGCCGCATTTTTTAAGCCATCTATTCTTTCTTGATAACGAAGTTCTTCCTTATAATAGTCCTTGCTCACCAAATCATATCGGGTGTTCACAGCTTTATAAACAAGTGTACCAATTAAACAACCAAACACTACAAATGCTACTACTAATTTATTTCCCCAATTCATAGTTTTTCGTTTAGTTGAATGATCTTATTCTCCCACTGGACCAAGAAAATTTGTTTTCATACTAGTCACCAATTTATTTCCTTCATATAGCTCTAACATTACCTGGGTCTTTCTGCTATGAATACTTTTTTTAGGTAAGACTACAAAAAAAGAACCACTACCCTGACCTTCTTTTTCTACTTTAATATAAGGCTTACCTATTATTTCAATTTTCCCTTGATTGTCAAATACTTTTATCGTTAAATCGATTGGATCTACCGTCTTATTCACCAATTTAATGTTATACAAATTAGAGATACTATCAATGCCCCTTTCTTGGAACAGTTGTCCGGGTGTTCTCATGATTGTTGCATCTATATCTTTTCTGGTAAATAAAATGACGGACAAGACTGCCAAAACCAACACACATAATCCTGTATACAATTTCATCCTGGTAGTATAATGCAAGGGTTCTCCATTGGCAATGGTATTTTCAGATGCATAGCGAATTAATCCCTTGGGCTTCCCAATTTTAAACATCACGTCATCACAAGCATCAATGCAGGCAGTACAACCAACGCATTCCATTTGCACACCGTCTCGGATATCTATACCAGTTGGACAAACCCTTACACACTGATAGCAATCAATGCAATCGCCCAATGGTTGGTCCAGTATTTTTTTGGCATTACCCCTTGGCTCTCCACGTTTGTAATCATATGCTACAATCATGCTGTTTTTATCAAGCAATACACTTTGTAACCTACCATAAGGACAAACCACCGTACAAGCCTGTTCTCTAAAAAATGCATACACCGCGTAGAAAACTGCGCTAAAAATTAAGATAGCGGAGAATCCACCTAAGTGCTTTTCCACAGGTTCTACGATGATTTTTTCCAGCTCTTTGATGCCAATGATATAGGCTAGAAAAAAATTGGCAATAACAAAAGCCAACATATAAAACACAAAATGCTTTAGAGAAACTTTAAAAAATTTCTTGCCTGTCCAAGGTGCTTTCTTTAAAGCTTTTTGCGTTTGAGCATCGCCTAAAATCAAGTACTCCACTTTACGAAACATCATTTCCATAAAGTTGGTCTGCGGACAAGCCCAACCACAAAACAATCGTCCAAAAGCGGCTGTAAAAAGAATGATGAAGAATACAAAAGTGATCATCGTCATTCCGAATATGAAAAAGTCTTGGGGCCAAAAAACCTTTCCAAACAAAATAAATTTCGCGTCTGGAATATTGAATAGAAAAAAGGGCCTTCCATTAATTTGCACAAAAGGGAGACCAAAAAACACCAAGAAATACAACCAACTCAATACTGTTCTAATCCTATAAAATTTTCCTTTGGGTTGATAGGCAAAAATCCAATTCCTTTTACCTGACTCATCAACCGTGGCTATCCGATCTCTAAAGTTTTCAGACGTTGGTTCATTGGTATGTTGAATCTGACTCATGATTAAGGGTTAATAGCTATTACCTTTTTATCACCTACTGTCAATTTTGAAGAATCTAATTTGGCTTTTGATGAATCTGTCGCTTTTTTCTCTTCAAATAAAGTTCCTTGTGGTTCTTTTGCAGTTCCTGGTTTTGTTCCTTGTAATGATTTAACATAACTAGATATCTGAGCTAATTGTACAGGCGAATAATCTTCTTTCCAACTCTTCATCCCTTTTTCTGGCCATCCATATTTTAGTGTTTTAAAAATGTCTTTAATACTACCGCCATGCACCCAATAGTTATCCGTTAAATTTGGACCTACTGACCCGCCACCATCTTTCAAATGGCAAGCTGCACAGGCAATTTCAAACACTTTTTTACCCGCTTCCAAATCAGCTACTCCTGTTAAATAGGCAACTGAATTTTCATCTACTTTATTGGCAGACTTTTTCAAATATGCTTCTTGATCAATGGCTGCTTTATCCATATCAATGGCCAACTCTTCTGCACTTAAAGGTGCAGTATGACCAATATGATAACGATACATATAAATACCCGCAAAAATAATACAGAGGTAAAATCCATATAACCACCATGGTGGAAGTCGGTTATCCAATTCACGAATGCCATCATAGTTATGTCCTAAATCAATGGTCGACTCTTCTTGAATTGGACGTAGGCTATTGATTTTGTCCCACCAAACTCCAAATGCATTCACCTTAGGTGCTTCTTCTGCTGTTTCAGTGACAACCGTTAGTGCAGCTTCTTTTGCCAATAATTTTTTCAAATTAAATAACAATGCAATCAGTATTACAATTTCCAATACAATTACTGTAATCAAGGCATAAAAAGAATACAGACCAAGACCTGCAATGGTTGTTTCTACTGGTGCCGGTACAGCAGTTGCATCTTGTGCAAACATAGCTGTGCTTGTCAATGAAAGCAATAATACCGTTACCGTTTTTGCTGCAGCAGATCCTTCAGTTCGCTTACGATCGTCTTTGAATCTTTGTAAATACATTTGGGCGGCCCCAAGTATTACATTGGCCAAAAGGCCAATGGCTAATAATAATCCCACTATTATTACTAGCAATACCTGTGCTAAAGGGTTGGATAACTCCGACGCCTTAGGTGGGCCTGCCGCAAATGCATCGTTAGCGCAAAGACCGATAGAAATCACTACTATCACTGTCTTTACCCAATGCGATATGGAAGAAGATTTTTTAAACATATCAGTTGTTTTTGAATGGTCTTTAATTGTCGAGTGGTAATTGATTGATTTTTTTGAACATCTCTTTGTCGCCTTTAAATACCCAGAATAAAACCAAGATAAAAAAGACAAAAAAGATAGAAAAGGAGCTCAACGCATATACATCCACTCCCGTTATTTTTTCCAAGTAATTAATGAATTTCATACACTCAATTTAATTTGATGGTTTTGAGGCAAGTTTAATATCCGTTCCCATCCTTTGCATATATGCTATCAAAGCAACAATCTCTGCATCAGCTGGTGTGATTAGTTTTTCAATTTTTAAATTGATCCTAATCAGATTTGCTTGTTGCATTAAATTTTTATTAGCAACCTGATCAAATCCTTCAGGATAAGGAACTCCCAAAGTTTGCATGGCCCTGATTTTTGCAGCAGTTAATGCAGTATCAATTTTATTGTCAAATAACCAAGGATAGGATGGCATGATGGAACCCGGACTCATACTCTGTGGTTCTAACATGTGGTTATAATGCCAGCTATCTGGATATTTGCCACCAATACGAGCCAAATCTGGTCCGGTCCTTTTACTTCCCCATTGGAATGGGTGGTCATAAACAAACTCACCAGCCTTACTATATTCGCCATAACGCGCCACTTCATCTCTAAATGGACGGATCATTTGCGAATGACACAAATAACAGCCCTCTCTTACATAAATATCTCTTCCTTGCAATTCAAGTGGTGTATATGGTTTCACTGCAGTAATAGTAGGTATATTAGTCTTGATTAAGAAAGTTGGAATTAATTCCAAAATCCCACCAATAGCAACTGCTACCAAACTAAATACAAGCATTTGAATGGGTCTTCTTTCGATCCACCTATGCCAGTATTGTTTACCATGTGTTTCCACTTCATCCTGTTTGGCTAGTGCTGGCGCTTCCGCTGCTTCTTCTGCAACTAGGCTACCTGCTTTAACTGTTTTAACAATATTATACACCATTATAAATACGCCAATCAAGTATAATAAACCTCCAACACTCCTTGTTACATACATTGGAATGATATGCGTAACTGTTTCTAAGAACTGAAATTTCAAAGTGCCTTCATCTGTAAACTGCTTCCACATTAATGCCTGTGTAAATCCTGCCCAATACATTGGGATGGCATAAAGAACAATTCCAATAGTTCCAATCCAGAAATGTGTTGTGGCTAATTTCTTAGAGTAAAGCGGTGTATTGTATAATTTTGGAATGAGGTAATACAGAATAGAAAATGTGAGGAAACCATTCCAGCCCAAAGCACCAACGTGCACGTGAGCAACAATCCAATCGGTATAATGGGTAATGGCATTTACATTTTTTAAACTTAACATAGGTCCTTCAAATGTGGCCATCCCATAACAAGTAATAGCTACTACCATGAATTTCAAAATAGGATCTTCCCTTACTTTATCCCAAGCACCCCGTAGGGTAAACAAACCATTAAGCATGCCTCCCCAAGAAGGAGCAATCAACATAATACTGAATGCAACACCCAAACTTTGTGCCCATTCAGGTAATGCAGTATAGAGTAAATGGTGTGGCCCAGCCCAGATATAAATGAAAATCAATGCCCAAAAATGGATAATAGAAAGACGGTAACTATATACTGGCCTATTGGCTGCTTTTGGTAGGAAATAATACATCACACCCAAATAAGGAGTGGTTAAGAAGAAAGCCACTGCATTGTGACCATACCACCATTGCACCAAAGCATCTTGAACACCAGCATAAAAGCTATAACTTTTTAGCATACTAAAAGGCAACTCAAATGAGTTCACAATATGCAACATGGCCACTGTAACCCAAGTAGCTATATAGAACCAAATGGCTACATATAAATGACTTTCCCTGCGTTTTAGAATGGTTCCAAACAAATTAATTCCAAAAACTACCCAAATAAGGGTAATTAAAATATCAATGGGCCATTCCAATTCTGCATACTCTTTACCCGTAGTATATCCTGCTAGTAAGGTAACGGCGGCCAATACAATAATTAGTTGCCATCCCCAGAAATGAATTTTACTGAGTAAATCACTAAACATCCTTGCTTTACACAATCGTTGCAAAGAATAATAAACTCCCATGAAAATGCCATTACCAACAAAGGCAAAAATTACTGCGTTGGTGTGAACTGGTCTTACTCTTCCAAAAGTGGTAAAGGGTAATCCGAAATTGGCAGCCGGGAGATAGATCTGAACTGCTATCAATAAACCAGCAATCATACCAACTACACCCCAAAGGATGGTGGCGAAGGCAAAGTTTTTGACCATCCGGTTGTCATAATAGAACTTTTCTACTTGCATGTGGCTCAGTTTGTGGTTTTAGTTTTGGGTTGCTTATTTACGAGTATGTTATCTGTGGAGATAATAGTTTTTGATATTTCTGTTGAGTTGGTCTGACCTTTACTGATTGGATTGTCTAGGAGCATGCGTAAAGGGGGACTAATCTCGTCACTAAACTGACCATTTTTTACGCTCCATAAAAAGGCAGCTAAAAAAAGTCCAGCAACAGAAATGCTCGCTAATAATAGGATGATAATGACACTCATAGTGGGATGGTGTGAGGGTGTAAAATTATGGGCATTCACAAAAGCATAACATGATATAACTCAATTGAAATAATGACTTTTGTCATGAAATTTTAAGCTTGTTTATGTTTTTACTCCATTTCATGAAAATTTGTTTAACCCCAATTTCCAACTTATCAAATTACTTGCCCCGAACGACACTAGTAAAATACTTAAACTGCTGCTTGGCATTAAAATAGCAGCTACCATTGGAGAAAGTATTCCTTGCACTGCAAATCCAATACCCACTATATTGTAAAGTATGGAAATAACAAATGCTGTCAAAACCAGTTTTTTGTTCAGTTTACATAGTTTGATGAACTTGTGTAACCAAATTAATTTATCTGCATCCATAATTACGTCACTTGCTGGGGTGAATTGAGCACTGTTTTCTGAAATTGCCAAGCCCACATCAGCCTGTTTTAAAGCACCAGCGTCATTTAATCCATCACCTACCATCATTACTTTTTTCCCTGAAATTTGAATTTTCTTGATGGCTTCTAACTTGTCTTCTGGTTTTTGATGAAACAAAATTTCAGCGCCCTTTCCCAAAATGGATTGCAAATAGGCTTTTTCACCGGCATTGTCGCCACTCAAAATGGTAATTGGATAACCCATCTTTTTTAGCTTTTGCAATAAAATGGGTACTTGTTCTCGATAGTGATTTCGAAAACTAAATTTTCCCAACAAATTCCCATCAATCGATATATATACAGCCGATGCTAATTTATCTGGATCTGTTTCATTTGTTACAAATTGATAGGAACCCAATTTCACCAAAACCCCTTTAAATTTTCCCGCTATTCCATTACCAGGCATTTCTTGAAATTCTGTTACTACTTGCATTTGCGTAGAATCAGCAGCAGCCCAATCTGCAATGGATTTACTCATTGGATGGGTAGATTGTGTTGCCAATGCAGCAATGGCTGCTTTTGTTGAAGCACTAATCAGTGATCCTTCATATTGAATGATTTGATATCGACCTGTAGTTAGTGTGCCCGTTTTGTCAAAAACAATATGGTCTATGTTGGCAATATCTTCTATTGTTTCAGCATTTCGCAAATAACACTGGTTTCGTCCCAGTTTGCGCAAAATATTTCCATTGGTGAAGGTATTACTCAGCAATAATGAACAAGGACATGCTACTATCAACACAGAAGTAACCACGTGTAAAATGCGACTTGCATCATAATTCCACCAATATAAAGCAGCTATAGCAGCAATGCCAAATAAAATCCATGTGAAATATCGACTCAATAAGTGTACAAAAGAACGTTCATCATCGTTTCTACCCATTTGTAACTCCGCCCTATTCCATAGTTTTGTAAGATAACTCTGTGCTACTTCTTTTATCACCAATAATTCTATATTTCCACCTATTTGTTTCCCACCGGCATAGACTATTTCCCCCATTTCTTTTTCAACAGGTAAAGATTCTCCTGTTACAAAACTATAATCAATCAAAGCCCTCCCTCTGGTAAGAATTCCATCAGCAGGAATCAATTCTAAATTGTGAATCAACAAAGTGTCATTTAATACAATATCTGGCAAGGCTACCGCTTGTTGTTTTTCGTAGGCAATCCTTGTTACCGCAATAGGAAAATAGGCAGCATAATCTCGTTCAAAACTAAGAGATTGATGGGTTTTGTCTTGCAAAACCCTTCCTATCAACATGAAGAAAACGATACCACTCATAGAATCAAAATAACCAGCACCGGTACCACTTAGCACTTCATACATACTACGGGCAAAGGTAACTACCACAGCTAAAACAATGGGTGCATCAATATTTAAAAATCCGTGCTTTAAACTTTTCCAAGCACTCAAATAAAATTCAGAAGAACAATAAAAAAATACAGGCAAACTTAAAAACACATTCAAATATCGGAACATGCCACGCAAATAAATTTCCTCTGCATCAATACCAAAATATTCAGGAAAACTAAACAACATGATGTTGGCAAAACAAAAACCAGCCACCCCAAGTTTATAAATTTTTTGAACGTTAACACGAGGCTTTTGTTTTTTTAAATCATTAAAACTTATATAGGGTTCGTAACCTATAGAAGCCATCAACTCTGCTAATTGCCGCATTGAAATAGAACGATGATCAAACACAATAGCTACTTCTTTACGCTCGAAATTTACTTTCGACGAAATGACATGTTCATTAAACTGATGCATATTCTCCAAAAGCCACAGACAGCTACTACAGTGCATTTGGGGTACATAAAAATTAATATGCGTTTCCTGTTCATTTTTAAAACTGAGCAGTGCACCCTGTAATTTTTGATCTTCTAGGAAAGAAAATTTATCGGCTCTGATGGTAATTTTCTGACTTGTACCTGGATTTTTATTGATGGAATAATAATCACACATCCCGGTTTTATTCAAAATTTCAAACACCATTTTGCAACCATCACAACAAAAAGATTTTTCATGAGCTATAACCAGCTTGTCAATACAATCCTCACCACAATGGTAGCATTGTACTAATTGAACATGCTTTACAGTAGGTTCTGGCATGATAGTAAATTAATGTATTTATTTTAAAAAATGGGGACTTTGAATTTGTTGTCTTTTATTGCTGCAAAATGCTAGTTATGGTGTTTGCTTTGCAGTTTTGGATAAAGTAAACTACCCTCAATATGAATCCATTGATAGATTTTTGTCTCTAACAAAAACATTTCATTCACGGTTTCTTTCCAATCCTTATGCCACTTTGCTTGAATATTATAATCTTGCAACAAATGCCTAAGCTTTTGCAACAAGTTTATAATCACTTGTTGTCTTTGATGAATGGTTTCTAATAAAGTTTTCTGAATATGACTGCTGTGTAATTTATCCTTCTCTTTGTCATTCTCTTTGTCATTCTCTTTGTCTTTCTCAAGCTTTACATTTTTCTGAATGATGGGGAAAATAAGCCCTGCCTCTTTTAAGAAAAAATGCTTGATTTCGTCATGCAATTTCATGAAAACTAAATGAATTAATTCCGATGATTCAATAGACAAATCTTTCCCATACTGACACGAATTCAAAAATTCTTCTACTTTTTTACAAGAAGCAATGATAGAAGGATGATATTCCCTTTTAATGAGGTTACACAATCCATCAGGCGTTAATAGTTCGTTTGAAGCTGCATCAGACTGATTGAGTAACATCGTTCCTAATTTAATTGCAAGTTATTCACAAGCCTTAGAAACGTAAATGACGGTACTCAACTATGGGTATGATTTTTATCATGTTTTAAATGATAAAAAATAAACTTAATCCTGAAGGTTGGCGGTTTTAATAAGTTCTTTTTGACGGAGTATTTTTATTTTTTTCCCTTCCAATTCTACCATACCATCTTTCTTGAATTCACTCAACAAACGAATAGTAGATTCGGTAGCGGTACCCACCAAATTGGCTATTTCTTCTCTAGACAAACGAACATTCAATGTTTCTCCATCGGATTCAAAACCATAGGTTTCTTTGATGAATAATAAAGTTTCGGCTAGTCTTTCTCGTATGGGTTTTTGCGCTAAATGCGTGAGTTTAACTTCTGCTTTATGTAGTTCATCACTTAATAACTTCATCATCTCAAAAGCCAAGCCAGCGTCGTTTTTCAGCACATTGATGAAAAGCTCTTTTGGTATAAAACAAACCTGTGTATCTTCTAAAACAATGGCACTAGCACTATACCTTTCTCCACTCAATAATGCTCTATACCCTAACACATCTCCGCCCCTAAGCAATCGAATAATTTGCTCTTTCCCATCATCTCCTTGATGCGATAGTTTTACTTTACCCTGATTTATACAATACACACCAAATGGATAAGACCCCTCATTGAATATGGTTTGCCCTTTTTTATAAATATTACAGACTTTTTGTTCGTTGATTTCTGTAATGAATTCTTGTTTGGCCTTGCAGAATACAGAAGTAAAACGCTGTTCGCAAGATTGACAAGTACTGACTTCATGAAAGTGGGTCATGAATAAAATTTATAGCGTAAAAAATATCTGTCTTTGTTTGACCTTTCAAATTAGCGTTTTTTAAGTTTAAACACCAATTATTTTTGTATGAACAAGTGCAAGCTATTGAAAAAAAATCAACACTGCATTTGCAAAAGACTATTCGCCCTATAATGCTCATATTTTAACTTATTGACACAGAAAACTGATATAAATCATACATCTAATATCGCTCAAATCCTTCCTACTAATGATTTATGGCATAAATTTACACTCTCCATTTAACCCTTTAGCAAAACTGGGTTAAATCAATTGCATGGGAATAGAAAAAGACATACAACAAAAACAATTTCGGAATAACTATCAAAAAGCAGCAGTCAACCTAATTTTTTCTGCAAATTGGCTTACCGAAAAAATCAAATGCATCCTCGACGAAGGAGATATTACCAACCAACAATACAATATCCTCCGTATACTAAGGGGCACTACACAACCACTAAGTACCCTTCAAATAAGGGAAAGGATGTTAGACAAAATGAGTGATACAAGTCGTATTGTGGACCGATTAGTGAAAAAAGGATTGGTTAAAAAGTCCATTTGCCAGTTCGATAAGCGCCTTGTAGACATCAGTATAACGCAAGCAGGGAAGTCTTTATTAGAACAACTCGACCTAAAAAATCATGACATCGACAACCTAGTAAACAAATTATCCGACGAGGAATCGAGCCAATTAAGCTACTTATTAGACAAAATGCGCAACCACCATTAACCAACCAATGTGCATTACTTCTAAATAATTACAGAATCATTCCACATTCTTGCTTTACCTCATCACATCGAATTATCTTCGCGAGATGAAGCTATTCTCCGCAATATTTGCTGTAACCATCAACAGCTTGTTTTTCGGCACCTTATTACCCGCACAGTTGAACCCAAATTATGAGTTTAGAGCCGTTTGGGTGGCATCTGTTGACAATATCGATTGGCCTACTAGTAAAAATTTATCTGTTGATGCACAAAAAGCCGCTTTTATTAAGTTGCTAGATATGCACCAACAAAACGGAATGAATGCCGTTGTTGTTCAAATCAGGCCAGCTGGTGATGCGCTCTATCCCTCACAACTGGAACCATGGAGTGAGTTTTTAACCGGGAAACAAGGCAAACCCCCTATACCTTATTACGATCCACTTGAATTCATGATTCAAGAAACACATCACCGTGGACTAGAATTTCACGCCTGGCTAAATCCCTATCGGGCAGTTTTTAATATGAAAACTTCTTCTGTTGCCCCCACACACCTTACAAGATTGCACCCAGAATGGTTTTTGGTTTATGGCGACAAAAAATATTTTAACCCTGCACTTCCAGAAGTGAAACTTCATACGGCACGCGTTGTTAAAGACATTGTGGCACGTTATGATCTTGATGCCATTCATATGGACGACTATTTCTATCCCTACCGCATTGCTGGTAAAGAATTCCCCGACAAAGAATCTTATCAACTGTATGGCAATGGCATGAATAAAGAAAACTGGCGCAGGAGCAATGTAGACAGCATTATTAAACTGCTTTATTTAACCATTCGATCAACCAATCCGAGGGTAAAATTTGGGATAAGTCCATTCGGTATTTGGCGTAACAAAAGTCAGGATCCGATGGGTAGTGATACCAAAGGTGGTCAAACTAATTACGACGATTTATATGCCGACATTTTATTGTGGCTTGAAAAAGGTTGGATAGACTATGTGGTTCCTCAATTGTATTGGGAACGCGGACATAAACTGGCCGATTACGATGTTCTACTCGATTGGTGGAATCAACATAGCTATGGCAAACAGTTATTCATTGGACAAGGAATTTATAGGGCTGGGTCAAATGCCGCCTGGAGAAATCCTGCCGAATTGCCCAAACAAATTGAGGCCTTGAGAAAATATGCCACAACGCATGGCAGTGTTTATTTCAATAGCAAAGTATTTGAAAAAAACCCAAATGGGTGGAACGATAGCTTGAAAAATAACTACTATTATTTTCCAGCATTAGTGCCC
>JANOYH010000172.1:0-4078 GCA_031428775.1 Bacteroidota bacterium | reverse complement strand
AAAGATATGAATTCTGTCTAATGCTTTTTGTTTGTTCTTTTTACAATTTAAGTTTCAAAAATGAGCACAATCAAGAAGCCTATGATATAAGCTATAATATCAACCCAAGAAAAAGAAGTTCCAATTACAGTTGATGCAACTTTTGAGTTTTGAAGTCTAAGCTTTTCTACAATATTTATGTAGGAATATCTTCATATGGATTTTTTTCTCCCCCAAATAAATTTATAGAACTGCACTAAAATCAATGGGGTGAAAGCAGCCAATATGGAAACTAACCAAGCTTTGTAGGGAAGTACAGTTAGTCCTAGTATTAAACGTAATTGAGGAACGGCAAATACCAGTAACATGAAGCCTGTGCATAGAAGGATTGCTAACCACACATACTTATTTGTGGTAACTTCATTGATAAGCATTTTTGAGTGTATTGCAGACATATTAAAGACATGTAATAATTGTGCAAAAGCAAGGGTAATAAACGCAACGTTGTTCAAAGTATGAAAATCTGGACTGATATACGTTTTTGTATAAAACACGGCTATTATAATAGATATAGTAATGGCGGCTGAATATAACCCAATGGAAATCCATGTCTTATTACTAAGTATGCTTTTGGCAGGATTTCGAGGTGGTTGATTCATGATTGTTTTGTCGCCTTTCCCAACTCCAAGTGCCAAAGCAGGAAAAACATCTGTCACCATATTTAAAAATAAAATTTGTAATGGAAGCAATGTTGACGATGAAGCCAGAAACCCCATGGCGGTTACAATAAAGATCTCGCTCAAATTACAGGATACCAAATAGACGATGAACTTTTGAATATTCTTGAAAATCTCTCTACCGTGCGATACTGCTTCTGCAATTGATGTAAAGGAATCATCTTTTAATACAATACTTGCCGTTTCCTTAGCTACTTGGGTACCTCTCAATCCCATGGCTATCCCAACATTTGCTTTTTTGAGTGCAGGAGCGTCGTTTACACCATCTCCAGTCATGGCAACTATATTACCCGCTTTTTGAAAAATACCGGCAATCTCTAATTTTTGTTTTGGTGTTGTTCGTGCGAATACGGAGGTATTTAATATTTTGTCTTCCCATTCTTTGTTAATTAAATCAGCTGATGGTAGATCTTTTCCAGTAATTACTTCTTGCACTGATTCGTCAATTAACCCCGTTTTTTTAGCAATGTTTAGGGCTGTTAGAGGATGATCGCCTGTAATCATGACTATTTTAATGCCTGCTTTACGGCAGGTGATCATTGCGTCTTTAATGTCAAGTCGAGGTGGATCTAAAAACCCTATTAATGCAACATAGATCAGAGATTCAGCGAAATGCTCTTTATTTTCATCTGCAGATTCATTGTAGGAAAACGCTATAACCCTCAAACCATTGGCAGCCATTTTTTCTGCTTCGGCCAACACTTTATTTTTATCATTTTCTGTAATGTCAACAATAGATGTTCCGTTTTGTATTTTGTTGCATTTCTCAAACAAGTGTTCAGCAGAACCTTTGGCTGCAATAAAATAGCCTTGGGCAGATTTGTGCAATGTGCACATAATTTTTGTTTCTGAACTAAAAGGGATTTCTGCAATCCTTGGGTATTGTTTTTTTATTTCATTGGTGTTTGAACCAGAAGTATTAGATAAATGAAATAAAGCTATTTCTAACGGATCGCCCAATAGATTATCTTTTTCATCAATACCTTTTTCTAAGACATTATTGCACAATGCTCCAATCAGCAATAACTTTTTAAAATTTTCTTGATGGTTTTTGATTTCACCATGCTCAAATATTAATTGCATGTTTTCGATACGAACTTTTATTTCTTCTGTTGGAAATGAAAAAGTATCTACATGAATTGTATTTTCAGTGAGGGTACCTGTTTTGTCTGTTAATATTACACTGGTACTTCCTAATGTTTCTACAGCAGAAAGTTTTTTTACGATGGCATTTTTCTTGGCCATTAAAAGCATGCCATATGCCAATGCAACGGTTGAGACAATGGGTAGTCCTTCTGGAAACGCTGCTACAGCAAGCGCAATCGATGTTTCAAAAATAAGTACCCACGATTTACCTTGTACAATTCCAGTAATGGCAAATATGCCTGTCATACTCAAAGTGATCCAAATCAAACTTTTGCTTAACCCAGCTAATTTTTTATCTAATGGAGTAATCGATTCTTCAGCGTTTTCTACCAATGAGGTAATGGTGCCTAATTGGGTATTTTGCGCAATACCTGTTATGATTGCTTTGCCTTTACCATTCATTACAGAGGCGCCTTTAAACACCATATTGTGCTGATCGCCTAATACAGTTTCTTTGGGCAGTTTTTCTATATTCTTTTGTGTGGGAATTGATTCACCTGTTAAAGAAGATTCATCACATTGCAACTGATTCGATTCAATTAAGCGGCCATCGCCTGGAATTACGTCACCAGCTTCCAATATTACCACATCTCCGGGTGTTAATTGCTCTGATGGAATTTCATGAACAATGCCTTCTCTCATTACTTTGCAAGTAATTACATCCATTTCTTTTAGCGCATTCATAGAACTGCGTGCCTGCATTTCCATGAAAAAACCAATAAGGGCATTGATAACAATCACCGCGGCAATTGCTGCAGCTTCAATATAATTGTTAAAGTATACCGTTACTGCAGATGCAACAACCAGTAAATAGACAATGGGGCTTTTGAATTGCAATAGCAACATCAGCCAAATACTTTTTTGTTTTTGTGCATCATAAATGTTTGCACCAAACTGTTTTGTGCGATTTTCAGCTTCGAAAATGCTGATACCTTTTATTACATTGGTGTGAAGGATTTGTTCTATTTCTTCTACTGTTAATGTATGCACATCCAGTAGGGGATATTTTATATTCATGCTTTACACAACTTTAGTGCACTTATTTGAAAGATACATATTCTATTCAGCTAGTTGTAAAAATGTGCGAATATTGCAACATTAAATCCTAATTGTATAAATATGACATACAAAGAAACATTCAATAATTAAGCGTATGAATATGTTTTTGCAAACATTTGTAGCTTTTAAGGATGTTTTGATAAGTCGAAATTAATATAGGTATTTAAAGCGATCCCATTATTGTGTTGAAATACATTTCTATTATTTACTTCCCTTACAAGTTGTAGTATTTGGTTAATATAGCCAATTTCAATTCTGGCCACTTTGTTGAACTTGTAGCCCAACAATAATCCAATTCTATTTTGATCAAATACATTTTCATTGATATTTTTTCCAAAGCCAATTAGCATTTCTTCATAAAAGGCCAGATAAGGGGTTTTGTCTTTAGTTTCTTTTCCTTTTAAAGGTATTTGTCCTCGAAACATATATCTAAAACGGTGTACAAATGGATATTCATCTTCATTTGTCAGATTAGCACTCGAATATCGGCCTATCCATCTTTGTTCAAGCACAAAGCGGTGTGAGATATCTAAAATGGAAATTTTATCAGTAATTGTTGCCATTTCAAACAATCGGTGTTCCGTAAAGTCTTTTCCAAAACCATTGAGAGTTATTTCGCCGTAAGGATAAGTTTCTGCCCAGGCATAGCCAAACCTCAATTGCACTTTTTGGTTTAATTGATAATTGACGCCTAAACGTAAAAGACCCTGTTGCCAATCTTTAAAAGTATTTACCCTACGAAATTGATATTCAGTGTGTAAACTAAATTTTTGATTAAGCTTAAATGTGCCAAAATATCCAAGCCATCCAATTGTATGATAAGTATTGATTCTAGTGTTTTGTGCATGAATAGAATAGGTAAATAAAAAACAAACGAAGGTTAATGCGCATATTCTTTCTTTCATAATAAAAGGGGATGTAAAATTTGTTAAAAGTGTCTTTAGTTACTCGTAATAGCATTAAAAATACTTCATACAATTCATTTTTTGGTCCACATAGGTTTAAACTTTACTATTTTTTATGAACAAGGCAACTTTCGTCATGTTTAGAATACTTTTAGATAGATTAATCCCAGACATATTTCCAAGATCCGTTCTTTTGTTTTTTCCATACTGTATGAAAAACTCCGTGATAATTTTGACTCTTTCCAGATATAT
>JANOYH010000171.1:0-16844 GCA_031428775.1 Bacteroidota bacterium | reverse complement strand
TAAGGGTGTCCTACATTTGTTCCAAATATTTTAAGGCATATCTGCCTGAAAACTGGGCCTACTGTGGAAAAATAGTTGAATTCGACTATTTTGAACCCACTAAAACAGCCCAAACTTAACCCAATACATCCATTTGCGCATTTTTAGATTTATATTTAACACCTAATCGAAAATTAATTGCTGCTTGTTATGACAAACAAACTCATCCTTCTAGCCGTATTCGTTGCTTGTATGATTATTATGTCGTTTAAATACGACAAAAAGAAAAAAGTGGTCTTTTTTGGCGATTCCATCACACAGGCGGGAATTAATCCTGGCGGTTATATCAGATTGATGGATACCATGCTTCAAAAACAAGGCCTTTCTAGTCAATACGATTTAATTGGAGCTGGAGTAAGCGGCAATAAAATCTACGACCTTTATTTACGTATTGAACAGGATGTGATACAGAAAAGCCCTGATATTGTAGTGATCTATATAGGTGTGAATGATGTTTGGCATAAAGCCAGTTCTGGTACGGGTACCGACTATGATAAGTTTGGTAAATTTTATGATGCTGTGGTGAAGAAAATTCAAGCTGCTGGAGCTAAAGTGATCCTTTGCACGCCTGCAGCAATAGGGGAGCGGACCGACAATTCCAATCAACAAGACGGAGATATCAATCAATATTGTAACTGGATCAGAACCTATGCCAAAACCAACCAATTAGCCTTGGTTGATTTGAGAAAAGAGTTCATCAATTATAACATTAAGAACAATCCAGAAAATAAAGAAAAAGGGATCCTTACTGCAGATAGGGTGCATTTAAACCAAACTGGTCAGCAGTTTGTAGCGGATTTGATGTGGAATGAAATAAAACAAGTTAAATAGCCAGCACTAGATAGTAGTTTTTCTTTCCTTTTTGAACCAACAAATATTTGTCCTTTAAGAGGTCAGATTGAACTAATTTTGTTTTTTCTAGTGAAATCTTTGATTTGTTTAAGCCCAATCCCCCTGCCTGCCACATTTTCTTGGCTTCGCCCTTGCTCGGAAAAATTTGGGTTTCAGCTAAAAATGACACAAGGTCGTAGCCCTCATCTAGTAAGCTTTTGCTCACTTCAAATCTAGGTACCCCTTCCATTACTTGTAGCAATTGCGCTTCACTCAAACTCTGTAAAATTTCAGTGGTGGCATTACCAAACAAAATCTCAGACGCTTTTACGGCAAAATCAAAATCGGCCCTACTATGTACAAAGCAGGTTAGCTCTTCGGCCAATTTTTTCTGTAAAGCACGTTCCTGTGGAGCGGCTTCTTGTTGTATTAAAAGGGCTTCAATTTCTTCCTTGGATAATAGCGTAAAGATCTTGATCCATTTCTTAGCGTCTTCATCGCTAGCGTTTAACCAGAACTGATAAAACTGATAGGGACTGGTCTTATTAGGGTCAAGCCAAACATTTCCTTTCTCGGTCTTGCCAAATTTTCCACCATCGGCCTTGGTGATTAATGGACAAGTGAAAGCAAAAGCCTCCCCTCCAGCTTTACGTCTAACTAGTTCTGTACCGGTTATAATATTACCCCATTGGTCGCTTCCGCCCATCTGCAGTTTGCAATTCCTATTCTGGTACAACCAATAGAAATCGTATCCCTGTACCAACTGATACGTGAATTCAGTAAAGCTCATGCCTGTTTCACCTTCTAATCTTTTCTTCACACTATCCTTGCTCATCATATAATTGACGGTGATATGCTTGCCTACGTCGCGTATAAAATTTAGGAAACTGAAGTCTTTGAACCAGTCGTAGTTATTCACCAATTCCGCCGCATTGGGCTTGTTGGAATGAAAGTCTAGGAATTTACTCAATTGCTTTCTAACGCCTTCCTGGTTAAACAAAAGGGTTTCTTCACTCAGCAAGTTGCGTTCTTCACTCTTACCACTAGGGTCGCCCACCATACCTGTTGCGCCACCAACTAGTGCAAAAGGCTTGTGTCCGGCTTTTTGCAAGTGAACCAATAATAAGATAGGCACCAAGCTGCCAATATGTAGGCTGTCGGATGTAGGGTCAAAGCCAATATATCCCGAAACCATTTCTTTTTCTAATAATTCCTTTGTTCCAGGCATAATATCCTGAATCATACCGCGCCATTGTAAATCTTCTATTAAATGCATCTGCTGCTTGTTTGCGCAAAAGTAATTACTTCAGTTGGACGACTATTGAAATTTTAATGGAACAAAGCAGATATTTTTGCATGAATACAACAACGACTGAAACAAACAAACATCAAACATTGAAAGATTAATTCATACAGCAATGAAAAAAGTAGGTGACGGCACAAGGATTCTGAATTTCATCATAGACAGCATATTGATTTTTCTTTTGGCTTTTGGTGCCTTTCAATATTGGAATTTTTATGTAGTAAACTGGCATTTTACGCCTGTTAATTTCTGGTGGTTTATTGCGGGTATGCTGTTTATCTATTATTTTTTATGGGAAGGATTCACTGGTAGAAGTCCAGGAAAATGGCTTTCTGCCAGTAAAGTTGTGAATGCAAAAGGAGAGAAGCCTAGATTGGGATGGGTCTTGGTGCGGACCCTGGTTAGATTAATTGTGGTGGACTTTTTCTTCAACGCCATTCTTGGCATGCCACTGCACGACTATTTGAGTAAAACAACTGTTGTAGAAATTGACTAATTCATTCCATAAATCGCAACAAGCAAACTATACGGTTGACATACATTTGCGGTTTAAAGGAAATAAGATAAATATATGGCTAAAATAGGCATCAATATAGCAACAGGTAGTTTACAACAAGCAGAAATGATTGTGGGAATAGATTTGGGAACCACCAATAGTTTGGTGGCGATCATTCATCCGGAGACCAAACAACCTGTGGCACTAAGAGAGTTTAATACCAGTAGTTTGGTGCCCAGTATCGTACATTTTGATGAGTTTGGTAATGCTTCAGTAGGTGAACAAGCAAGGGCATTCTTGGAAATAGACCCGCAAAGAACCATCTTTAGCGTGAAACGTTTGATGGGCAAAAGCTTCAAGGATATCAAAGAAAATGCAGGCTATTTTGCTTACAAAGTAATTGATGACAATACCGAAAGCTTGGTAAAAGTGCAGGTGGGCAACCAGTTTTTATCGCCCATCGATCTGTCGTCTTTCATTTTAAAAGAACTAAAACAACGTGCTGAGCATATTCTAAAGACGCCTGTAACTAAAGCCGTGATAACCGTGCCAGCCTATTTCAATGATGCTCAAAGGCAGGCAACAAGGGATGCGGGTAAGCTAGCAGGACTAGACGTGATGCGCATAGTCAATGAACCAACTGCCGCAAGCTTGGCTTATGGACTGGGACTAAAACCAGAAGAAGAAACCACCATTGCCGTTTATGACCTGGGTGGAGGAACCTTTGATGTGTCTATCCTCCATATCAATAATGGCATTTTTGAAGTGCTAAGTACCAATGGTGATACCTATCTGGGGGGCGATGACTTGGATAGGGCTATCATGGAGTTTTGGTTAAAAAAAGCTGGATTAACTATTGATGAGTTATTGATTTACAAAGAGTTATTGCAGATACTTAGATTAAAAGCAGAAGAGGCTAAAAAGCATTTAAGTAGTCATGATCGTTTTTCAACTGATTGGAATGGAGAAGTATTGAGTATCACCAAGATTGAGTTTGAGGAGTTGATTGCGCCTTTGATAGCCAAGACCATTGAGTGCTGTAAGATGGCTGTCAAGGATGCAAAGTTAGCATTGACTGCTATTGAAACCGTTGTGATGGTGGGCGGTAGTACTAGGGTGCCAGCTGTAAAGCAGGCTGTTAGCGCATTTTTTGGAAAGCCTGTGAATGATAGCGTAAACCCGGATGAAGTAGTGGCACTAGGAGCCGCCATTCAGGCCGATATATTGGCGGGAAATAACAAAGACTTCCTTTTATTGGACATAACCCCGCTTAGTCTTGGTATTGAAACTATGGGCGGTTTGATGGACGTATTGATTCCAAGGAATGCCAAAATCCCAACCAGTATTGGCAGGCAATATACCACGCATGTTGATGGGCAGGGTAGTATGCGGATTTCGGTTTTTCAAGGGGAAAGAGATATGGTGAAAGACAACCGTAAACTAGCCGAATTCAATTTAACTGGTATACCGGGCATGCCAGCAGGATTTCCAAAGGTTGAAGTTAAATTTTTAATTGATGCAGATGGTATATTAATAGTGAAAGCCAAAGAGTTACGTAGTGGAATTGAACAAAGTATTGAGGTGAAACCGCAGTACGGATTATCGGATGAAGCGGTTGAAAAGATGCTATTAGATAGTCTTACCAATGCCAAAGACGATATGAAAACTCGGGCATTGGTGGAAGCTAGAACAGAAGGTGAGCAGATCCTTGCGGTGACTGAAAAGTTCATTGGAAAGAACCAACAAATGCTTACAAAGGAAGAAATAATGGATACGGCTGCTGCCATGCAGACTTTACAATTGGCAATTACTCTTGAAGATAAAAATTTGATACAGAGCAAGATAGAAGAGTTAAATGAAATTTCACGTCCATTTGCAGAGCGTGCGATGGACCAAGCAGTGAGTGGAGCTCTAAAGGGTAAAGCTATTTAAGTTGCATCCATCGTTGTACATATTTGCCAAGGATATCGAATTCGATATTTACAATGCTGTCTTTTTTTACTTGTCGTATACTGGTATGTTCAAAAGTGTAAGGAATGATTGCCACGCTAAACTGGTGGCCATCCACAGCAAAGCAAGTGAGACTGGTGCCATTCACAGCAATACTACCTTTCTCGATTACTAGGTGGGCAAACTCGACAGGAAACTCAAAACGGTATTCCCAGCTGCCATCCAGGGCTTGGTAATTGATACAAGTAGCAGTAGCGTCAACATGTCCTTGTACTATATGTCCGTCGAGGCGACCATTCATCATCATACACCTTTCCAGATTAACTGAATTACCTATTTGCCAACCGCCAAGATTTGTTTTTTTAAGTGTTTCTTCAATTGTCGTTACTCGGTGCAGGTTGTTTTCAATGGCCTCAACGGTTAGGCAAACGCCGTTATGGCTGAGGCTTTGGTCCACTTTCAATTCAAGCGCTAAACTAGAGCTAATCCAAAAACTGGTATTGCTGCCATTTTTCTCGATGGAAAGGATGTTGCCGGTTGTTTCAATAATTCCTGTAAACATGCTGCAATTTACAAAAAGGGGGGGTATTTTTTGATTTGAATGGGAAATCATTTGGAATTTTCAAATCAAATCCTATCTTTGCGCTCCTAAAAACGCCTGAGGAGGTATATATTTTATGTTAATTATTGATTCAAAAGACTGCGAGAACATCGACAAAGCCCTGAAGAAGTACAAGAAGAAATTCGAAAAATCTAAGGCCTTATTGCAATTAAGAGAGCGTCAAGCATTTATCAAGCCGTCAGTAGTACGTCGTGGTCAAATCTTGAAAGCCATCTATAAGCAACAGATCGCGAGCGGAAAGATAGAAGGGTAATTTCATCCTATCACAATATTTTAGAGTAGTCTGAGGTTATAGCTTCAGACTACTTTTTTATGCCCATCAGTAACTATTCGCAAATTATTCCTTTTCTCAACTACCTCCAATTCGAGAAAAGATACTCGCGCCATACGGTATTGGCTTATCAGACCGACCTAGAACAATTTTTCAAGTATTTAGAAGATCAATTTGATGCACCTGCTTTGGAGAATATTAGTGCTATGTTTATTAAGTCGTGGTTGGCAAACATCAAAGAATACGACGAGCTTACATCAAAATCCATCAATCGGAAGATTTCTGCTTTAAAATCATATTTTAAATATCAACTGAAGCTTGGGTTATTGAAGACTAGTCCTATGGCTATGATTATATCGCCCAAGGCAAAAAAGCGATTACCTGTTTTCGTAGCTGAGCAGGATCTGGATACCTTATTTGCTTCAGTAGAATTTCCAGATACCTGGAATGGGAGAACAGAAAGGTTAGTACTGCGTTTATTTTATCAAACGGGGATGCGGTTGAATGAATTAATTCAATTAAAACAAAGTCAGATAGACCTTGCAGCCAATCAAGTGAAGGTTTTGGGTAAGGGGAACAAAGAGCGCATCATACCTGTAGAAGGGGCTCTTTTGGCTGAATTGGCTGTATACCATTCCCACAAACCAATTCAATTATCAGACATGCCTTTTGTATTTACCAATGAGAAAGGGAAGCCATTGCAACCCAGAACAGTGTATGGGTTTGTGAAGAAATGGTTGGCATTGGTAACTACTGTTCAGAAAAAAAGTCCGCATATACTCAGGCATAGTTTTGCCACCCATCTGATGAATCATGGGGCAGATTTGAATGCGGTGAAGGAGCTTTTAGGGCATAGTAGCCTTGCTGCCACCCAAGTGTACACACACAATACGATTGAGAAATTAAAAGACGTTTTTAATAAGGCGCATCCTAAGGCATAGGGGAAAATTAGGGGGATGATAGGGGGATGTTAAATCTTAAAAAAAACTCAGTTTCTTCTAACTATTTTACTTGAATTGTATTAACTTGTTATCAGGTTCAAATAGTCAAGCAATTTGTTTGACATTGAGTTCTTTCAAATATTATTCATTAACCGTTTAAACGTGAGTTGCTATGAACGTTAACATTCAGACAGTGCACTTTGATGCAGACGACAAATTGGTGGATTATGTAACCAAAAAGGTAGAAAAGCTGAACACATTCCACGACCAAATTCTAAAAGTAGACCTTTTTTTAAAGTTGGATAATGTGGTTCACTCCATCAAAGACAAAGTAGTAGAAATTAAAGTACACGTGCCGAAACACGATTTTTTTGTCAAGGCATCCTCTAAATCCTTTGAAGAATCATTTGACAATGCAATGGATTCAATCATTTCACAGATAAAAAGAAAAAAAGATAAACTAGCCGCTTAAAGATTTTACCAGCCCCGGAGTCAATTCCGGGGCTTTTTTTATGCCTTTTCGGGCCATCTGGAAAACCATGTTGAAAACTGTTTCAAAATATGTTCCATAAAATATTGCTGAATAAAGTTTTCCATTACCTTTGCCATCCCAAAAAAAGGGATAGTTCTTTATTTCAAGCCGAAGTAGCTCAGTTGGTAGAGCAGCTGATTTGTAATCAGCAGGTCGCGGGTTCGAGTCCCATCTTCGGCTCAAGTATGTGTCGTTAAAATTGTTTCCGAATGAAGAACTTAATTTTTTGTTCGGATGCTAGTTTCTTAACTTCGCAAACCAAAATGGGCAGATGGCCGAGTGGTTAAAGGCGACAGACTGTAAATCTGTTCACTCACGTGTACGTAGGTTCGAACCCTACTCTGCCCACGAAGGATGCTAGAGATTCGTCTTTAGCTTCCATTAGTTCTTTTAAATCAAAAGTCAAAAGTCAAAAGTCAAAATTTATATTTTGAATTTTTACTTTTCAATTTTGACTTATTACAAGCGGAAGTAGCTCAATTGGTAGAGCGATAGCCTTCCAAGCTATAGGTCGCGAGTTCGACCCTCGTCTTCCGCTCCATTTTTTTTGAGTCTGCCGTTGTAGCTCAGTGGTAGAGCACTTCCTTGGTAGGGAAGAGGTCGTGAGTTCGATTCTCACCAACGGCTCAGGTTTGTGCAAGGGTATCAAAAGTCAGAAATGCGTGATGAAAAGAGATGCAGATATCCTGACAAACAAGCAATAACTTGCAAACCTCAAAAGGGAATGCGCGAAATAAACTTAAAGGGTCTAATAGCCCTAATTTTTAAAAAACACAACTAAAAACCGATAAAAATGGCAAAAGAGACCTTCAAGAGGGAAAAACCTCACGTAAACGTAGGTACCATTGGTCACGTTGACCATGGTAAAACTACTTTAACTGCAGCAATCACCATGATCCTTTCTAAAAAAGGAATGGGTAACGTTGCAAAGAACTATGACGAAATCGATGGCGCGCCTGAAGAAAGAGAGCGTGGTATCACTATTAATACTGCTCACGTTGAGTATCAAACAGCTGCTCGTCACTATGCGCACGTTGACTGTCCAGGTCACGCCGACTATGTGAAGAACATGATTACTGGTGCTGCCCAAATGGACGGTGCAATCTTGGTAGTTGCAGCAACTGATGGACCTATGCCACAAACCAAAGAGCACATTTTGTTGGCTCGTCAGGTAGGCGTTCCACAAATCGTCGTTTTCATGAACAAAGTTGATTTGGTTGACGATCCTGAATTATTGGAATTGGTTGAAATGGAAGTTCGTGAATTATTAACTTCATATGGTTTTGACGGAGATAACACTCCTATCATTCAAGGTTCTGCTACAGGCGGTCTTGCTGGTGAGCCACAATGGGTTGCTAAAATCGAAGAATTAATGGATGCTGTAGATACCTACATTCCATTGCCTCCTCGCCCAGTTGATTTACCATTCTTGATGAGTGTGGAAGACGTGTTCTCTATTACTGGTCGTGGTACAGTTGCAACAGGTCGTATTGAAAGAGGTCGTATTAAAGTTGGTGAAGGAATTGAGATCGTTGGTTTGATGGATGCTCCTTTAACATCTACTGTAACTGGTGTTGAAATGTTTAAGAAATTGCTTGACGAAGGTGAAGCTGGAGATAATGCAGGTTTGTTATTACGTGGTATTGAAAAAAGCCAAATCCGTAGAGGTATGGTTCTATGTAAGCCAGGTTCTATCACTCCGCACACAGAATTTAAAGGTGAGGTTTATGTATTGAGCAAAGAAGAAGGCGGACGTCACACTCCATTCTTCAACAAATACCGTCCTCAGTTTTATTTCCGTACTACAGACGTAACTGGAGAGTGTTCTTTACCTGAAGGAACTGAAATGGTGATGCCTGGTGATAACATCGGTTTAACTGTAAAGTTGATTCAACCAATTGCAATGGAGAAAGGATTGAAATTCGCCATTCGTGAAGGTGGCCGTACCGTAGGTGCTGGTCAGGTTACTGAAATTTTAAAATAAGCGAAGCTTCGGCTTTTAGCGTTAAGTGAATGTAATTTCCTACATTTACAAAATAATAAACTAAAGGCTGTCTCGTTCACGGGATAGCTTTTAGTTTTCTACGGGCATGGTGCAACGGTAGCATGCAGGTCTCCAAAACCTTTGATCTGGGTTCGAATCCTAGTGCCCGTGCGAATGATTTTGAAATGATTGGTGCCTAATAAAATGCCTGATTTTTTTGAGATTGCAAATTTAACAACATGAACAAAATCACTACATACTTCAAAGAGAGTTACCGTGAATTGATGGAGAAGGTAACCTGGCCAACATGGATACAATTGCAACAAAGCACTGTAATTGTATTGGTAGCAACGGTTATCATTACTGCAATGGTATGGATGATGGATTTTTCCAGCAACCAATTGCTTAAATTGATTTATTCACTTTTCAAGTAACCAATCATGGAAGTAGTTGAAACGATAGAAGCACAAGGCGCACCTGCTGCTCCATTACCGGAAACCAAGTGGTATGTACTGCGCGTAGTGAGTGGAAAAGAACGCAAGGTAAAAGAGTATTTAGATAAGGATCTTGTTCGTAATGGATGGACTGAAACCATTAAACAAATTTTCCTTCCAATGGAGAAAGTGTATAAAGTGCAGAACGGTAAAAAAGTAATGCGCGAAAAAAATTATTTTCCAGGATATGTGATGATGGAAGTATTGGATGGTAAGTTGAGTGATGATATTGTGCAGCATATCAGCAATATCAGTAACGTCATGCACTTTTTGACCGACGGAAAGGGATCCAAAGGAAATATCATTTCATTGCGCAAAGCAGAAGTGAATAAGATGTTGGGTAAAGTAGACGAGATGAATGATATGGGCGTAACCATGAGTGAGCCATTTATTGTTGGGGAGACCATTAAAATTATTGAAGGACCATTCAATGACTTTAATGGAGTGATTGAAGACGTGAATGACGAGAAGAAGAAATTGAAAGTAACCGTAAAAATCTTTGGGCGTTCAACTCCTGTTGAATTGAACTATATGCAAGTTGAAAAACTAGCATAACCAAAAACAACTATTGTAAAGGGCCGTCACAAATCGTGATGGCCCTTTTTTTTTTTAAGTTTTTTTTAATATCTTACATAATTAATATACTATTGCAAAAGAACTCATCTAAATAGATCATTTGCTTATGCGTGTAGCACACTTAATCATTACCTATACCAACCCGCTTCAAACAGAACGAATGATTAAGCGTATGCAGCACCCCGACTTTGATTTTTATATTCATTTAGACGCTAAGTTTCCTATTGATAGTCATAAGTTTTTACTTTCGATCCCTAATGTTTATTTAATTCAAAACAGGATGAATGTGCAATGGGCTGGTTATAGCACTATGCAAGCCGTTTTTAATGCAGCCAAAGAAATATTTGCATCGGGAATTTCATACGATTTTGTTTCTTTGATGAGTGGTCAAGACTATCCCATTAAATCTGTTGATGAAATGAGGTCTTTTTATGAAGCTAGAAAGGGCAAACTGCTCATGAAATATCGTGCTTTTGAAGGAGAATGGGAAGAAGGGATGTTAAGGGTGAACCGATACCACATGACTGATTTCAAGTTTAGGGGTCAATATTTTATAGAGCGAATATTGAACAAGCTTTTTCCACATAGGAGAACACCAAAAGGAATGAAATTTTATGGAAGTTCTATGTTTTGGGCAATATCAGTAGAAGCCTTGAAATATGTAACTGATACGATTGAATACAATCATAGTTTGAAGCAGTTTTTCAAATTTTCTTGGGCTTCCGATGAATTTCTTTTTCAAACAATACTCTTAAATTCTCATTTGGCTACTGAAGTGGTAAATGAAAATTGTCATTATTATAAACATGCTCCCAAAACACCCAGTCCAAAGAATTTATCCTTGGAAGATTTTGAAGACATCATGGCATCTGACCGCATATTCGCAAGAAAATTTATCATGGATTCTGACATAGATTTAATGAATAAAATTGATCAAACAATTGATGAACAATTAATGCTTGGAATAAAAGTTCCACAATAAATGTATAGTTACTTATGGCATATTTACTTGAACTTATTAATTTCAAAGATACACGTGGTAATCTTACCGTTCTTGATAATGTAGAGCTTTTATTGCCATTTAAAATTAAGCGCGTATTTTATATCTATGGCGTAGATGAATCAACCAGAGGGGGGCATAGACATCATGAAACTATACATGCTGCTATCTGTATTAATGGTAGTTGCGTAGTATCAAATAACAATGGCGAAACCAAGGAAGATTTTCTACTTGATGATCCTTCAAAATGCCTCATTCTAGAAGTAAAGGATTGGCATAGTATGCACCAGTTTTCTTCAGATTCAATTTTGCTGGTATTTGCTTCAACTACTTTTGATTCTGCTGATTATATTTTTGAACCCTATCCTGAACCATTATGATTCCTTACGAAAACCTGAGCAAAGTGAATGCAAGATATCAGGAAGTATTTCAAACACGCTTTCTTGCATTTCAGGAAAAAGGCTGGTATATATTGGGGGAGGAGTTAAAACAATTTGAAACTGATTTTGCAAAATATCATGGTACCAATCATTGTGTTGGTGTAGCCAATGGATTGGATGCTTTGGAACTTTCACTTCGGGTGTTAAATTTGCCCATTGATTCAGAAGTAATTGTGCCTTCCAATACTTATATCGCTTCCATTTTAGGAATTATACACGCAGGCCTTAGACCCGTTTTAGTGGAGCCTGACTTCGCTACTTACAATATAAATCCTTTACTGATTGAAGCTGCAATTTCCAACAAAACACGTGCTATTATGGTTGTACACCTTTATGGTAAGTGTTGCGATATGGATCCAATCAATGTTCTAGCAGAAAAATATGGACTTTCGGTAATTGAAGATTGCGCACAATCGCATGACGCAAAATATAAAGGACGAAAGAGTGGAACACTGGGGCATTTTGGTGCTTTTAGTTTTTATCCCAGTAAAAATTTAGGTGCTTTGGGTGATGCAGGTGCCGTGCTAACCTGCAATGAGGAGCACGCAATAGAACTGAAATGCCTTCGTAATTATGGTTCCAAGAAAAAATATGATAATGAAATAATTGGGTTGAATAGTAGGTTAGATGATTTACAAGCCATGTTTTTGCATATTAAACTGCCTTACTTGACTGAAATAACCCAGCATAAACGAGCACTAGCCAAGCTATATTTAGATCATTTAAAAGAAGATTTTATTTTGCCCGTTGTGCAAGAAGATTTTTTTGATGTGTATCACATTTTTAATATACGACATCCTAAAAGAGACGAATTGAAGCAATATTTAATGACAAAGGGCATCGGTTCAGAAATTCATTATCCTATTTCTCCCAATAAGCAAGTGGCATTGAAGGAAATGTTTGGGAACCTTTCTTTTCCAATTTCTGAGCAAATTCATGCTACAACCTTAAGTTTACCCTGTTCATCTTGTCATACTGCTTCAGAAATAATGCAAGTAATAGACATTTTAAATGCCTTTTAAATTTGGAAATTTGTAAGTTTTCCTTACCTTTGCCGCCCCAAAAGTTCTTTTTAGGAAGAATGATTGACTTTGGAAGTGACACATAAAGTGGCACGATATAACCAATAAAATCTAAAAAATGGCAAAAGAAATCTCTGGCTACGTAAAGTTGCAGGTGAAAGGCGGTCAAGCCAATCCAGCTCCTCCAGTAGGTCCGGCCCTTGGATCAAAGGGTGTTAACATCATGGAGTTCTGTAAGCAATTCAATGCTAGAACTCAAGACAAAATGGGAAAAGTTGTTCCTGTTTTGATTACAGTGTATACCGACAAGTCGTTCGACTTCGTTATCAAAACCGCTCCAGCCGCAGTTCAGTTAATGGAAGCTGCTAAGATTCAAAAAGGATCTAAAGAAAGCAATCGTGTTAAAGTGGGTAAAGTAACTTGGGAACAAGTGGAAGTTATCGCTAAAGACAAGATGACCGATCTGAATGCATTCACTTTGAACAGCGCCATGAACATGGTTGCGGGTACTGCTCGTTCTATGGGTATTACTGTTGACGGTAAAGCTCCTTGGGAAAATTAATTATTCACCTTAAATCATTTAGAAAATGTCACTTACTAAAAAAAGAAAAGTAGCAGTAACTAAGGTGGATAAAACCAAAATTTATTCCCTGAAAGAAGCTTCTAACCTTGTAAAAGAAATCAATTGTACCAAATTTGATAGTTCGGTTGACTTGCATATCCGTCTAGGAGTTGATCCTAAGAAGGCTGATCAGCAGGTTCGTGGAACAGTATCATTACCTCATGGTACTGGTAAAACTAAAAAAGTATTGGTGTTGTGTACGCCTGATAAAGAAGCTGCAGCTATTGAAGCAGGAGCTGATTTTGTTGGTTTGGACGAGTATATCAAAAAAATTGAAGGCGGTTGGGTAGATGTTGATGTCATCATCGCTACACCAGCAGTTATGCCTAAAATTGGTAAATTAGGAAAGGTTCTTGGACCACGTAACTTAATGCCAAACCCTAAAACTGGTACTGTAACAAATGATGTTGCAGCAGCAGTTAATGAAGTAAAGGGTGGTAAAATTGCTTTCAAGGTTGATAAGTCTGGAATTGTTCACGCTTCAATCGGTCGTATTTCCTTCGCTCCTGAAAAAATTTCTGAGAACAGCACGGAATTAATCAATGCTATCCTGAAATTAAAACCATCTTCTTCTAAGGGTATTTACCTGAAAGCAGTTAGTATGGCAAGCACCATGAGCCCTGGTATTACACTAGACACCAAATCATTAATCAACTAATCCTGGTGATCGTTCCCTGTAAAATGGGATTGAAATGACCCGGGTAGTAAAAAAAATTAGTTATGAACAAAGACCAAAAAAATGAGGTGATTGAACTCTTGAAAGAGAAGTTCACACAATATAGCAACTTTTATATCACGAATACTGAAGCACTGACTGTTGCGCAAGTATCTAAATTACGCCGTACTTGTTTTGACAAGCAGGTGGAAATGAAAGTGGCTAAAAATACCTTGATCCGTAAGGCATTGGAATCATTAGACGCTGAAAAATATGCAGGAATCTATGATTCATTGCACAACGTTACAGCTTTGATGTTCTCTGAGAATCCTAAGGAACCAGCATTGATTATCTCTTCTTTCCGTAAAGGAAGCAACACGGATAAGCCTGTTTTAAAAGCAGCGTTTATTAACGGCGACATTTACACTGGAAACGAAAATCTGAAAGCACTTACACAAATCAAGACTAAGAATGAATTGATTGGTGAAGTAATTGGATTGTTACAATCACCTGCAAAACGCGTTATTGCAGCTTTATTACACCACCACGAGCAAAAAGCAGAAGGTGCAGCAGTAGCAATAGCGGTTGAAGCAGTTGCAGAAGTAGCAGTTGAAGCAGCTCCAGTTGTAGAAGTAGCAGTAGAAGCGGCTCCAGCAGCACCAGCTACTGAAACTCCAACAGCAGAAGCATAGTATTACAAAGTGTTGGGTTAGACCATCACTTTAAACATATCCCAGGCCTGAGGGAAAATAAAGGCAATTTTTTTAAACCCTCCGCTGGAGTATCCGAAAGGAAACCATGAAGGCGGAAAAAATTCAAAAACATGGCAGACATTAAAGCATTAGCTGAAACATTAGTAAGCTTAACAGTTAAGCAAGTACAAGAATTAGCAGACGTTTTGAAAGCTGATTACGGTATTGAACCAGCTGCAGCAGCAGTTGTAGTTGCAGCAGGCGGCGGAGACGCAGCAGCAGTAGTTGAAGAAAAAACAGCATTTGATGTAGTTTTGATCAGCGGTGGTGCAAGCAAATTGACTGTAGTTAAAATCGTGAAAGAATTGACTGGCTTAGGCTTGAAAGAAGCAAAAGACCTAGTTGATGGTGCTCCTAAAGCAGTTAAAGAAGGTGTTTCAAAAGCAGAAGCTGAAGAAGTTGCTGCTAAATTGAAAGACGCTGGCGCTGAAGTAGAAGTTAAGTAATTAACTCCCAAGTCATCCCCTCCCTGGCCCACGAGGCTTCGGGGTAAAAGGGGCGCCGATCCCGAGTACTCGGGAGAGTGCAGGGGTGGGTTTAACCATGACAAATAAAAAATGCTGATCTAATCCATCAGCATTTTTTTATGCCCATACTTTGCAAAGTTGCCATCATAAGACACCATTTGTTAAATTATAGTAACTTTACATTGAACCATGAATAATAACCTTACATACAGTCTGATTCGCCATACGGTTGATGCTTCTCTTCCAGGGACGCGCATTCTGCTATTTGGTTCTCATGCACGAGGCGATAATGATCGTGCTAGTGATTATGATCTGCTTATCATCACGCCTGGGAAATATACTGCTAAAGAGAAAATCAACTGGCTTGGACAATTGAATCGCTCGCTTGTGCATGCGATTAATGCTCCTGTTGACTTGTTAATGGATAGTGAAGCGGACATTTTAATAAAAGGGCAACTACCTGGCCATATAATCCAAACAGCTTTAAAGGAAGGGATTGCAATATGATTCCGGCTCTTAAAAACTATATTAGTGCATGGCTACTAAAAGCTGATCATGATCTTATCAGTGCACAACGTTTGCTGGAAATTGAACCAAGGATTTTGGATTCAGCTTGTTTTCACTGTCAGCAGGCAGTAGAAAAATACCTTAAAGCATTTCTCATCTTTAAGGGATTCACTATTGAACGTACACACAATATTGTTTTCCTACTTTCAAAGTGTGCAGAATTTGATAGTGTATTTACTGATATTGATCCTCGAAATATTGACGTATATGCAGTTCAAGCGAGGTATCCAGATTATGCCGAAATGCCAGAATTGGCTGAAGCAAATAGTCATTACAAACTTGCGCTAAAAATTAAAGACATTGTGTTGACACGTATTGAGCTTACTGTTAGGAAATAATGAAAAGAAACTACATCAATAAATTTCTCACTGGGCAGAATAAAGCTTCAATAATTTTTTTTAAAATGTGTTGTGATTAATGCATCAACGCATAATGGACTTACAAACTTTCATTTTCGAGGAAGCACTACCAACAACTCTACAACACGCTTCTTTTTTTTAAGTAACAATCCATATCTAGACAATTCGTGGCTCAACGAAGCGATGTCAGTATATTCCCATTGCAGATTGATATCGTATTGACCTCTACGGCCAGTTTCATCGAGGACAATCTTGTTTTGGAGATACCCAAGTTCATTTGATAGATAATCAAGCAGTGACTTAATGTTAACAGATTTACCTTTAAAATTGGGGCCGTAATAACTAAAACTACCATTTGTGCCAGCAATATTTCTTAGCTTTCGATCCTTGGTTGGTTTATATAACAATTCATAAGCATCTACCTCTCTGTTCATTTTTTTTCCTACATATGGAAGTGAGGAATTAAGGATTCTCCTCGCCTCTTTATAAAGGTCATCTACAGAGGCATATGGAACATCTAATCGAAGGCAATACATATTTTCAGGGGCATAGACAGATAAACTGGGATTTGCTGTATTATTGATTAACCAGCTTTGCGATGGCATCTTGAACACTTCTCTAAACAGTGAGGGAAGAGTAAAATTAAGGAACGCTAATTTTTTAGACCCACTAACAGTATCCATCTCGATTCCTGTTGAACTCGCAGAATCATAACCTGTAATTGTCCCTCGGTAAAGGTTAGGATTAGCTAAGGAATAAGCAGTGTTTCTGGGAAGCTTTCTTTGTGCTTCGAAATTCACATTTTCATCCTTTAATATTTTCCTGATTTTATCCTCTGTAATTTCAACTGGAGAAGTTATACCTCGAATGATACCTTTCTTATCAATCACAACTGATGTAGGAACAATGTCGTACTTAAAA
>JANOYH010000170.1:0-40686 GCA_031428775.1 Bacteroidota bacterium | reverse complement strand
GTAAAAACACTTTTGGGTGTTTCTGCCCAGATATGGTTATTAGTGATGGTGGCATATGACTTTACATTAGTACTAGGATAATACAAATGCACTTTCACTTTATAGTCGAAGTTGTATATGAAATAACTATGGATAGTGTCTACTTTTGCAAAATAATAGATGGCGCCAGAATCTGTATTATATTTAGCTAGCATAGGAAGTTTATACCTTTTAGCAACTAGAGGCACATCACTATTGATGCTTACAAAAATGGAATCGTTGATAATACTATTGATCATGAAAGTAGATATATCGCTTGAGCCTTTATAAGTAACCGTATCAATCAAGGCTTTCTCCCATTTCATTTTACCTGGCTTATACGAACCTAGAATATCACTATACGTAAAGGGTACGTTTACTACTGGAGTATACGCTTTCATACAAGCTGCTAATGCCAGACTCGTCAATAATATAAATCCAACCTGCTTTTTTTTCATTGATGCTCGTTACAATTGTTGAACGTAATTAAGTCAATTTTATTGGACAACAGGCCTGTTTTATTGGTAAAAAATCCATAATCTTACCCTTGTAAACGAAAGTATAGTCAGTTTGTTGTATGCCTATGCCAACAGCCTATGACCGTTTTCTGTTGCGCTATTAAGAAAATCAATCGAATAGCTTAATTTACCGTTTATGGGCAATGGTACACTTCAGCGCAAGCTTTCTCCGACACTTTTGTGGGGACTAGGTGTTGGATACGTCATTTCTGGGATGTATTTTGGCTGGAACCTTGGACTAGAAAAGGGAGGTACTTGGGGCATGGCAATGGCTACCATACTGGTGATGGTACTGTACACTTGTTTTAGCTTCTCCTATGCCGAATTGGCTTGTGCCATTCCAAAAGCCGGTGGCGCTTATGATTATGCAGAAAAAGCATTTCACGGTGATATTGGCTTTATAACCGGTCTGGCTCAAATCATTGAATTTGTTTTTGCTCCCCCAGCTATCGCTATTGCCATTGGTGCTTATTTACATTTGGCATTTCCACAAATTCCCGCTCTCAGTGCCGCCATTGGTATTTATGTGGTTTTTACTGCGCTAAATATTTATGGTGTCAAAGCTGCCGCTAATGTGGAATTAATCATCACCATTTTAGCCGTTGGAGAATTGATTCTTTTCTCTGTTTTAACACTACCTCATTTTTCTGTAGCCAAATTTTCTGAGAACCCCTTCCCAAATGGCTGGGCCGGTGCTTTTGCAGCCCTGCCTTTTGCTATCTGGTTTTTTTTGGGTATTGAAGGATTGGCCAACGTGGCCGAAGAAACCCTTAATCCACAAAAAGACATTATCAAAGGATTTAGTTGGGCATTATTAACGCTAATTGGTTTGTGCCTCTTGGTTTTTGTGGCAAGTATTGGTGTTGGCGGATGGCAAACCATTGTTAGGGCGGCTGATGGATCCAGTTCCGACTCGCCTCTACCACTTGCACTAGAACAAGTATTTTCAAATAACCACCTCTTCTATAAATTATTAGTAGGTATTGGACTATTCGGACTCATTGCTTCCTTTCACGGTCTCTTACTTGCAAGCGGTAGGGCTAGTTTTGAATTTGGCAAAATTGGCAATGCCCCAGCATTTCTTGGAAGAGTACACAAAAAATTTCAAACACCCGCAAATGCATTGCTCTTTAATGCTGCCCTTGGAATGATCATTTTATGTACGGGCAAGACGGCAGAAATCATTATCATTTCAGTATTCGGCGCACTTACTTTGTATATTGTTTCTATGCTGGCCTTGCTAAAACTTCGCCACACTGAACCCAATTTAAAGAGGCCTTTTTTAGTGCCCTTTTATCCATTCACTCCCCTACTAGCTTTATTATTGGCTACAATCTGCATCATTTCATTATGTTACTATAATAGTTTATTGGCTTGCTACTATTTAGGCATTTTATTGCTATTTTTCCTCCTTTTTAAATTCATCAAACATGGACCAAGCAACAGTATTTGAATTCATACAAAACCATCCATCGGGTAGGGTTAAAATTGCAGTGGCAGACATTGATGGCGTTTTGAGAGGAAAATATATTTCTAGCGAAAAATTTTTGTCTGTGGCTAAAACCCACCTTGGCTTCTGCAACGTTATTTTTGGATGGGATATGGCCGACCAAGCTTATAACAATAATAGCTACACAGGTTGGCATAGCGGATACCCCGACGCAAATGTGCAGATTGACCTAACCACTTTTAGAAAAATACCCTGGGAAAACGATACCCCTTTTTTCTTAGGTGAATTCATTGACCCTTCAGGAAACCCACTAGCAATCTGTCCAAGACAATTGCTCAAAAAAGTAATTTCAAAAGCTGCCGAACAAGGATTTACCCCAATGTTTTCACAGGAATTTGAGTGGTTTAATTTTTTAGAAACGGCTCACAGTTTTGCAGAAAAAGCAGGCAAAAACCTAACGCCGCTTACCCCAGGCATGTTCGGTTATTCTATTTTACGCAGTAGTGAAAGAAACGACTATTGTGCCTCCCTTTTTGATTCCCTTAAAGCATTTCAGATCCCTTTAGAAGGATTGCATACTGAAACTGGACCAGGCGTTTATGAAGCGGCAATCACTTATAGCGATGCATTGCAAGCAGCCGATAATGCCCTACTTTTTAAAACGTCGGTGAAAGAAATTGCCTATCAACACGGCATTCTAGCAAGCTTTATGGCTAAGATCAGTGAACATTTACCTGGCTGTAGTGGACATATTCATCAATCGCTTTGGCAAAATGATACCAACGTTTTTTATAACACCACTGACCCCAATCATATGAGCGACACTATGAAGCAATATTTGGCGGGGCAACTCTATTGCTTACCCCAAATATTACCCATGGTTGCACCAACCATTAACTCGTATAAACGTTTGGTGGAAGGCGCTTGGGCACCCACTACCCTAACTTGGGCAGTTGACAATAGAACCGTTGCATTGCGCGCTTTAACTACTGGAGCAAATTCTTGCAGATTAGAAACGCGCGTTGTGGGTAGTGATACCAATCCATTTCTTGCCACCGCCGCCTGCCTTGCTGCTGGCTTATATGGCATTGCACACCAACTACCCTTACAAAAAGCAACCGTTGCCAATGGCTATCTCGATGAAGCATATGGCAGGTTTCCTAAAAGTTTAGACGAGGCCAATCAGGCAATGAAAAATTCAGTCCTTGCCAAAGAATTATTTGGAGATAGTTTTGTACAACATTTTACGGAAACGCGCGAATGGGAAGTGAAGCAATATGCAAAAGCAGTGACCGACTGGGAAACCCAGCGCTATTTCGAAATCATTTAGTTTATTCGTTCATTTCAATGTTTGATAATCATGTCCATTGCACAATTTAATTTTCCAACCACCATTCGCTTTGGGGCTGGAGTGGTTGCTGAGTTGCCCGATTACTTAAAAAAAAATCAACTCAAAAAACCATTTATTTCAACCGACCCAACCATCGCTTCTTTGGATTTTTTCAAAGACATTATTCAATCACTCAATAGCCACGGATTTGAAACAACCGTTTTTCATCAGATCCACAAAAACCCTGTTAAGAGTGATGTATATCTTGGCACAACTGTATACGACGTTGCGGGTTGCGATTGCATTATTGGCATTGGAGGCGGGGCAGCAATAGACGTTTCACGTGCCATACTTTTACGCGTTAATCATAGAGAGGACCTTTTTAAATATGACGATTTAATAGGTGGCGATATCTTTGTAGTCAATGAAGTTCCTCATTTCATTACCATACCAACCACTGCAGGAACAGGAAGCGAAGTAGGGCGGTCGGCTATTATTGCAGATGATATTACGCACCAGAAAAAAATCCTCTTTTCTCCAAAGCTTTTGGCAAAAATTGTTTTTGCCGATCCCATGCTCACTATGGAACTACCTGCATTTATTACAGCCGCTACCGGCATGGATGCACTGACGCATAATATGGAAGCATTCTTGGCAAAAAACTATCACCCTATCTGCGATGGAATAGCTTTAGAAGGGATTCGCCTAATTGCTACCTCCATTGAAAAAGCGGTGAACAATCCTGACTTAGAAGCAAGGTCTAACATGTTATTGGCTTCTATGATGGGGGCCATTGCCTTTCAAAAAGGATTGGGTGTGGTTCACTCATTAGCACACCCACTTTCTAGTTTATTAGATACCCATCATGGTCTTGCAAATGCAGTTAACCTTCCTTATGGCATGCAATATAATATTGCTGGATTTGAAGATAGGTTTGCAAGAATGGCCAAAGCCATTGGATTGAAAAACGAAACGGGCCATAGCATTGTTGAATGGCTTTTCCAGTTGAATGAAAAAATAGGAATCCCGACAAAACTGGCCAACATAGGTGTTAAGCCTGAACATATTGACACACTTGCAGATTTGGCGTATGCCGACTTTGCACACCCCAATAATCCCAAGCCTGTATCAAGAGCCGACTTTAAAAATTTGTATGAAACTGCCCTTTAGGTTATGCTAAAAAAAATCAACATCGGCGTTTGTATATCAGAAGCCAAGTACCAAAACTATCCAGCTTGGATCATGCAAGCGGGTGATTTATATGCCGTTGTTGAATTGTCTTTTGAAAAACAAAATGAACAAGACTTAGCAAACTGTCATGCCCTTTTACTGACAGGAGGTATTGATATTGATCCTGTTTTTTATCATTCAGCTAACCTTGAATATCCCCATCAACCCAAACAGTTTAATAGACAACGAGATGCTTTTGAAATGAGTCTCCTGAAATGGGCACTCAAAAAAGGAATGCCCATTTTAGGTATTTGCAGAGGATTGCAATTAATCAATGTATCACTTGGTGGCACACTGATTCAAGACATTGAATTAAGTGGTAAACCCAATCACCGAAATAGAGAGGGAATTGACCATATACATGAAATAACAATAGAGCCCCATAGTACATTGGCTGCTATTACTGGTTGCAACAAAGGAATGGTCAATAGCTCGCACCATCAATCGGTATTAGCTCCTGCTCCAGAACTTAAGGTTTCAAGCTTTGCTAATGATGGCATCATAGAATCTTTAGAATGGAATGATCCTGGTTTGCACCTGAGCAAAATGATTTGCGTGCAATGGCACCCAGAAAGAATGGATGAAAAAAATAGCAACCCCTTGTCGGAACAAATACAGCAATGGTTTTTATCAGAAGCCGAAAAATATCATTTATGAATATAATCAATCCAGCTACCAATACTTTAATTAGTACAATAACACCTGACAATCTTGAATCTATACAAAATAAACTAACACTACTAAAACAGGGTCAATTGTTATGGGCACAAGTGCCATTAATTGACCGCATTGCTGCACTAGAACGTTTTTCTGGATACCTTCATCAACACTTAGAAGCTTGTGCACAAATATTGAGTATGGAAGTTGGCAAACCTATACGGCAAGCAAGAAATGAAGTGAACGGCGCTTGCTCAAGAATAAATTGGTTTACTGAAAATGCCCCTATTTATTTGAATGAAGAATGGATTACTAAAGTGGGTCCAACCAAAGAAAAAATTGTTTACGAACCATTAGGCATTGTTTGTAATATCTCTGCATGGAATTATCCTTATCTGGTTGGAACCAATGTTTTTGTTGCAGCATTGATTGCAGGAAATGCTGTCTTTTATAAACCTTCTGAATTGGCCATTCTCTCCGGTATGCAAATTCAAAAATATTTATATGAAGCTGGTGTGCCTGAAAATGTTTTTCAAGTAGCTATAGGTAGTAGAGACGTTGGCGAAATTCTATTAGACGTTGATATGGATGGCTACTTTTTTACTGGCTCTTATGCTACAGGAAAATATATCAATGAACGCATTAGCAGTAAATTAAAACCTTGTGGATTAGAATTAGGTGGCAAAGACGGTCTATATATTACCGATGATATCCTTGATATTAATTCCGTTGCTGAAAATACCGCTGATGGGGCATTTTATAACAATGGACAAAGTTGTTGTTCTGTAGAAAGAATTTATGTACATGAAAAAGTGTACGACCAATATGTTGCTGCATTTGTTGCTATTGTGAAATCATATCATATTGGCGACCCTTCAAATGAAGACACTTATATTGGCGCACTCACCAGAAAAGCACAACCCGCATTTTTAGCTGCACAAGTTGCAGATGCAGTGGCAAAAGGCGCAACGGTACTTTGTGGTGGCAATATTATAGAAGGCGCTGGTTACTTTTTTGAACCCACCGTTATTACAAATGTTACACACCAAATGGACCTAATGCGGGAAGAATCATTCGGTCCCATTATCGGCATCATGAAAGTATCTTCCGATGCAGAAGCTATTGCATTGATCAATGATTCTGAATTTGGTCTTACTGCAGCAGTTTTTAGCAACGACCAAAAAAGGGCATTAGATATTCAATCCAAACTTGATGTTGGAACCGTTTACTGGAATTGCTGCGATCGGGTGAGCGCCTCATTGCCTTGGAGCGGACGAAAGCATAGTGGGATGGGAAGCACCCTTTCACACGCTGGACTTAGAACATTTACTCAAATGAAAGCCTTTCACTTAAGAGGTTAATCGAGAAAGTTTTTTTCACATTGGCATTCAAAAAAAGCGATACCGTTGCACAAGACGAAAGCAAATCCGTTATAACAGACGCCCCTGATTTGAAGGGATTGAAAATATTATTGGTGGAAGACATGGAGTTTAATATCATGGTTGCAGAAAAAATGCTGCAAAATTGGAATGCCGTAGTAGAAATTGCGGGCAATGGAAAAATTGCCTTAGATAAAGTGAGAGAAACGAACTACGATATCATTTTAATGGACTTACAAATGCCCGTCATAGATGGCTATACCGCCACCAGGGCTATTCGAGAATTTAATACTACCACACCTGTTATAGCATTAACCGCTTTTATTACCATAGACATTCAAGGAAAAGCTTCAGAATTTGGCATGAATGATTGTATTACTAAACCTTTCAATCCGAGCAACTTATATTCCATTATTAAAAAATACAGTACCCAATAAACTATTGTACTACAAAAACCAGCCCCTTCTCTTAAAAGTAAAAAGCATATAGCCAGGTACTACAATCATCAGTGAGACTGCTATAAAAAATCCATATTCGTTGTGAAGCGTTGGAATACGGTCAAAGTTCATTCCAAAGATTCCACCAATGACAGTAGCTGGCGCCATTAAACAAGTTACAATAGCCATTACTTTCATCACTTCATTCATTTTTAGATTTACATTACTAAGGTATAAATCTTGAAGGTTGATCATCATATCACGATAGGTCTCTGATAAATCGTTTGCTTGTATGATATGATCGTATACGTCTTTAAAATATTTTTTGGTTCTTTCCTCCAGTAAATGGCTATCGCTTCTTATAAATCCATTAACGAGGTCTCTCACAGGTGCCACATTTCTTTTTAAAACAATCATTTCTTTACGCAGGTTGTTGATGTCAGGCAATGTTCTTGTATCTGCAAATTTGATGATTTCTCCTTCTAAGTTCTCAATTCTTTCCCCCAATTTTTCCATCACTAAATAGTACTTGTCTACAATATTGTCAAGTAAAGCATAGCAAAGATAGTCGGGGCCAGTTTGCCTAAACTTACTGTTAGGCATGCGCAATTTTTCTCTTAAAACATTAAACACATCTCTTTCTGCATCTTCCTGAAATGAAATTAAAAAATCTGCGCCCAAGACAATACTAATCTGTTCTGTTTCAACCGTGCCTAATTCGTCATTGAAATAAAGCATGTTCAATAGACAAAATAATAAGTTGTCCATTTCATCCATTTTAGGACGTTGATCAATACTTAAAATGTCTTCTGCAATTAAAATGTGAATATTAAAACGAGCGCAAATGGATTCTACTTCTTCTTTTCTAATGCCACCTACATTGATCCAAGTGAAATGCCCATTGTTTTGATAATTAAAACATTCTTTAATACTTGCATGTTCTATTTCAGCAAAATAATTTGCTGAATAGTCGAACACTTGAATATGTGGCGCACTAGATTCTTCTCTTAATGGTTGTTCTATGGGGTTTACGGCAAAAATATCTCTGGTCCTTTCTACATTATGACCTGCTTTAGTTAGTAAAGCTTTTCGATTTTTTTTGTTTGACATACCATGAAGTTAAATTAAAGCCGGCAAAGTTGCTAATACCATCCTGATAGCGCCATAACTAATTTTGTCGGGCAGGTTGTCTTTTAGTTTCTTTAGACTCAGTTTGCCGTATTTTTGAACAGCTGCTTTAATGAGTAGTTGGTTATTTGAAGAAACAAACTCATCCAAACTCAAAGGGCCATTACAAATATAATAACTTAGATGGTCTTCAATAGTATTGGTAGAAAATCCTCGTTGCGCAGCAATGTCTTGAACACTATATCCTTTCTGGTACATGCGTAAGCTCATTCGCTTGGTATCGGTCTCCTTTTCAATAACCGGCTTCGCCTTTTTCACTTTCATTGGGGCCTTCAAATGCATTCTTGTTGGCATCATTTCGGCAATACAATAATCCTGCACAATTTCTAAGAAGGCCAATCCATATTTCTCCATTTTATATGCTCCGAAACCTGAGATCTGGGGTAGGTCGCTCTGTTGTAAAGGAAGGTAAGTTGCAAGATCCATCAAACTACTGTCGCTCAAGATTAAATAAGCAGCAATATCTTCATCATGAGCCAGTTGATTGCGGCGTTTCTTTAGGTTTTCGAATAATACTTTTTCATAGCTATGTTGTTGATAGACTATTGGTTCGCGAACAATTTCAATTTGAACAGGTGCTGGTAAAAAAACGGCCTCGTTTTCAAAAAGCACCGCCTTGCTTTTTTCAGTCAATTGCAACAAAGGATATTCTCCACTGCTTTGCTGCAAATAGTTCTCATGTATCAATTCTTTGACATAGTGTTGCCAGTCGTCCTTACTCAAATCCTTTCCTTTACCAAAAACACTCAGTGATTTATGTTCAGCCCTGATTTTTTCCGCCATACTTCCCCTTAATACATCAATCACATAATTCACCCCAAACCTTTCATTTAATCTTGTTACTGTGCTTAACAATTTTTGTGCTACCAAAGTGGCATCAATTAGTTCTTCCTTGTTCAAACACCTATCACAGTTGCCACAATAGTCTGGCGCTTTTTCTCCAAAATAATTAAGCAAATATTTTCTCCTACATTTTTTGGTTTCACAGAGTTTCACCATCTGTTCTAACTTTTGCAAGAGGATCCTAGTCTGTTCTTCGTTCCCTTCCACCTGTGCAAAAGTGCGTAATTTCATCACATCTCCTGCGCCATAAAACAAGATGGCTTCACTCTCCAGACCATCTCTTCCTGCTCTACCCGTTTCTTGATAATATCCTTCAATATTTTTAGGTAAGTCTGCGTGAACCACAAATCTTACATTACTCTTGTTAATGCCCATACCAAAGGCAATAGTGGCTACAATGATTTTGATATCGTCTTTTAAAAACAAGTCTTGTCGATCTTCCCGAATATTTTTTTCCAATCCTGCATGATATGCTGCTGCCAAAAATCCGTCTTCTGCTAAATCGGCTGCCAACTTTTCGGTGCCTGCTCTACTCAAACAATAAATGATTCCAGAATCGTCTTGGTGCGCTTGCAAATAATCTATGAGATCTGCATAATATCCTTTTTTGGGTTTTACGGTATAGCGTATATTGGGTCGATTGAAACTGTTTTCAAAAACCAAATAGTCCTTCAAGTGTAACTGTGCAAGAATATCGTCTTTAGTTAGTGCATCTGCAGTTGCAGTAAGTGCAATAACGGGAGTATGGGGGAAATAATTTTTCAATTCCCTTAATACGCGGTACTCTGGCCTAAAGTCGTGCCCCCACTGACTAATACAATGCGCTTCATCAATAGCAAATAAAGAAACAGGAATGGTTTGCAAGAACTTTAGAAATTGCTTTTCGTTACCAACTAATCGTTCAGGCGCTACATACAAAAGTTTGAGCTCGTTGTTTTTCAGTTGCTCCGAAATGAGTGCTTGCTCGCCGGCTGTAAGCGAACTATTTAAAAATGCTGCACTAACCCCACTCAATACCAAGGCGTCTACCTGGTCTTTCATTAGTGCTATCAGTGGACTAACCACAATTGTTACTCCAGGTAAGCACATTGCAGGTACTTGATAGCACAAACTTTTCCCTCCCCCGGTTGGCATTAAGACCAAGGCGTCTTTCCCTTCCAATACCTGTTGGATGATTTCTTCTTGATTATGTCTAAAACTATCATAACCAAATATGCTTGATAAAATTTCTTCTGGTATTGCTATTGTTTCCATGAATGGGATGGGTTTCTATAAGCCAACGGTAAATGACGATCAAAAATTAAGTCGTTTTTTTCAGAAGCATGGATAGAATTATTTTAGCACCGATTTATCCTGATGAAAGTATTGAATTAGTGTAACCTAGTTCTGTCAAATTTATTTCTCCCCCTGGATTTGACTTAGTGTAAACCAGCTGCATTATATATTTTTTCTCCCGCAAGTATGGGGATGGGTAAAATATTTTGTTTGGGTGGTAAGGGGCAGGTAGCAAATACAGAAAAGGCACAGGGCGGATTGTATGCTTTATTGAAATCAATGATAGTATGTCCACTACTATCGGGCCTAGGTACATATAAGTACCTACCCGTGGGATAGGTTTGTTTGCCATTGGTGGGGTCTCCAAATAAAATAAACAATTCTTCTTCTCCTTCATCTAATGCGTCTAATTGATAGCTGACTCCATTTATTTTAAAGCGCAATATGCCGGGAGATTCTTGTGCATTGGTTTGTCCGAGTACATTCGTAATCATCAATTTATTATCAGGCGTTTTTTCTAAAGTCGCGTCTATTTTATAAATGATGTCGGTTGGGAATCGATCTATTTTTTTGAATTGTTTTAATGCGGGTGCAGCTAGGTCTCTTAGTCGAACGCCCATTTTATCTTCCCGTTTAACGATATTCCATCGCAAAGTACCCTTTACTAGTTGAGGTCCTTTTTGTTCTCCTTCTTTTAGCACAACAGCCTCCCTAATTAGGCTGTCTTTGATCCTAACCTGAACACCCTTTGCAGAAAACCATGTAACCGAATTGTTTGCCCAAAGAAAGAAACCTGCCATTGCTGGAAGATCTTGATGTTTAAATGCAAAATCATTCTTAGTACTAGATCCAAAAGAATTCTTGCCTGGCTGTAACCAAAATAAACCAACTAAATTTACCCATCCTTCGGTCGACTTTAAAAATGTCAATCTTTTTTGTTCCCACTGATCGATACTTCGTTTATAGGAATCAATATTTTGTGCATGAACCGTAGTAATTTTCAAGAAATAAAAACAAGACGCCAATAGAAATAAATTTCTCATCAATGCAATTTAAGTAGTAAAACTATAAAAAAATAACGCAACAATATATGAAAGCCGCTAGTATACAGGAGTTGAAAGCAGAACTACAAGAAACCAGTCCGGCTATTCTCAGGCAGTTATGTCTTCAACTTGCAAAATTTAAAAAAGAAAACAAAGAATTACTCAGTTATTTGTTGTTTCAATCAAATAGCGAATCAACTTATATTCAACAAGTACAACAGTTGATTGCTGATGAATTTCTGGAACTCCCCAAACCCAATATTTATCTGACCAAAAAAAGTTTGCGTAAAATTTTACGGATAGCCAATAAGCATATTAAATACATGGGATCAAAGCAAGGAGAAGCCCAAGTGATGTTATACTTCTGTCAGCAATTGAAAAATTCAGGAATTGCCTACCAAAAATATCCCGTGTTAAATAACCTCTACTTACAACAATTGAAAAAATTGAAAAAGTCAATTGAGGGTATGCACGAAGACGAACAATATGATTTTATAAAAGCGATGGAATTGTTATGATTCCTCGTCGAAATACAACTTATAAAAATTTTTACCGCTCATTTCATCGTACCCTTTTTCGATCAAATCTTTTCTTCCATGGATATAGACATGAAAGTTTTTATCCAATTTTAAAATGCTTTTAAACACCCTTTGTTGTTTTTTAACGGCTGAGAGGTGTATGTCAAATTCGTCCTCTATGATTACTTGTTTGGCTGCTTCATAGGTTTGTTTGTATTGTGCAAATGTTTCCTTCATTTCAGGATGAAAAATCACTTCATCAGCAAATTCTTCCATCTTAAAAGCATCTTTTGTTTTAAAATAATCCATGCTTCTGTTGAGAAGGTCTATCTGATCCGACTTGTTTACATCGAATTTTTCCTGTAATTCATTACTGATAAAAAGCTTGCACATGCCCAAGGCTGCATCTGTATGGTAATAACTGTTGGCACTGGGGGTAACTTGCAAAAAGTCTTTGACCCAGTATTGGGCGTCTTGTTGTTTGTTGGTATTGTCTACTACACATACCACATATCCCTCTACTTGATTTACCTTAAATACAAGGCAGCCCTTGTCTAATTTATTGATATTAACTCCGTCTTCTGCAATCACTTCCCAGCTTTGGCCGTGTGGAAATACCTTTAAAAAGGTTTCTTTGGTCTCACTTTTAAAGATCCCAACAGCTTCCACATAATCAGCACCAAAGGGAACTTGGTTAAAATGTGCTACATACATCTCGCCCTCTTTTACTTTAGAATGGGTGCTTTTACTATATAGAAACTGAGCCAAAAGGGCAGATTGTTGGGTAAACAGCTTTGGGTTTTCGAACAAACCCTTGATATATTGGTATACTTCGTTGAGTTCCAAGCTACTAATATGTGTAAAATGGTATTGTTCTTGTTCATTAAATGGACTCAAAAAATAGCGAGTCAGCATGGCTTGAACAATACTGTCGTTCAATGACAAAGGGTTGGCAGACAAGCCCAAAGCCTCTCCTCTAGTGGGGTTTCCCAATTTGTGTACGATTACTTGTTGCAGTTGTACGCTATCAATTCCTGTCATAATACCGCGAAGATAACAGCGTTTATTCTAGTAAAAAATCCTTCCATTTTAAACCAAATTCGTTTTTCGGCCATAAAAAGCGCACCTTTGCAGTTCTATAATCAAAGCAATAGCCATTTAGGGCAGTTGCTTTCTTTGAAATTTAAACCATTTTTTGATTATGTACACCCAGATTTGGAGCAAATACCTACCGATTATCAAGATATTATTAAAGCGTTCTGCCAATGGTAATCAAACCCTTGAATTAAACAGAATTGATTTTGAACGCGCTGGAAGTGGGCGTAAGGCAGGTTATAAGTTTCTAATTGAATTAAATAGTGGAAGAACTTTAAATGTACTGAGCGGCATTCCTTTGGCCAAAGACTTGGCTGATGTATTATTGGCCGATGTTGGTATCCGTGAAATCCTCAATAAAGGGCATTATGAAGTGGCCCTCAATACGCGTTTTCAATTGAGTATTAAGAACGTAACCCCGGCCGACCATATTCCCGTAGAACCTAAAGAGGAAGCCTAAAATTATCTCTACTTTCGAATAATGAAGAAAAAAGTGAAGAAAAAAAGCAACCCTTTTTTAATACTCACTACTTTGCTCATTGTTGTCTTCATAGCTGTTTTTGTAATCAAGCTTTTATATTTCACTGCTAAGGAGACCGAAGTAGTGCTGAATATGCAAAAAACTACGCTTAGAACAAAAGAAACCTTAGTCATCTCTCCAACAGCATCATCCACTGAAAAAAGTTTTGAATACCGCAAGAACTGGAAAGAATATATTAGTATTCCACCTTTGCACAAGGAAGTGCAATTTATGGTATCGCCCGATGGCAAAATTAGCAGTCTAACAATTCCGGTTATCAATAAGACCGAATACATGCTAGAATCTATCACCATCAAGATTCATTATATAAATCCCAGTAACAGAAATTCTATTGACACGCGATTATTTGTCATCAATAATATTGCTCCAAATAATAAAGTCAGTTTTAAGGGGCCAGATAATAATAAAGGTGTCTCTGTACTTTGCGAAATCATTAAAGTAAGATCTACAAAAATGGAATTTTGCTACGACGAAGAAATCCTAAAAGACACACAAGGTTCGGCGGGAATTAGTGGCAATCCAAATGACCCATGGCACTGCCAATAACTATTTTTGCTTCAATAAAATAGTAGGTTGCATTGCAAGATGGTTGTAACTTTAAGAGGTGGAGGATACCATAGAATTTATTTTTGACCATCTAACTACACCATGAGAAAACAAACCTTATTATTAGCTGCATTTCAGTTATTGACGGTAATTGCTATTGCCCAACTGTCTACCAAAAACCTATTAATTGAAAATAAAACAAACCCCCTTGGTTTAGATAATAAACTGCCACGTTTTAGCTGGCAACTGGTTTCTTCCAATAGGAATACCCTTCAATCGGCTTATGAGATTAAATTGGCTACTGCAACTAAATCCAAATCGAATATTTGGAATAGCGGTAAAATAACTAGTCAACAATCAGTTCAGGTTGATTATGCTGGACCTACACTTATTAGTAACACACAATACCTATGGCAGGTAAGGGTTTGGGACCAACTCAATAACGCATCTGAATGGAGCGCACCCGCAAGTTTTCAAACCGGATTCTTAAATCAGGATCAATGGAAAGCAACATGGATTTCTCCTGGTTATGTGGAGGATAGTTTACTACGACCAAGTCCCCTGTTTCGCAAAACATTTAACACTAAACCAAAAATTCAATCGGCCACATTATATATCACATCACACGGATTGTATGAAGCACAAATCAATGGCAAAAGAGTAGGCGACGATTACTTAACACCTGGGTGGACAGCCTATCAAAAAAGACTACAATACCAAACATATGACGTAACCAAACTATTGAATAGCGGCAAGAATGCCATTGGTGTTACACTAGGAAGTGGTTGGTATAGAGGTAGTCTTGCGTGGGCATCTAATAAAAATAGTTATGGAAAAGACATTTCATTATTGGCGCAACTGATGGTAGTTTATACTGATGGAAGTACGGCTATCGTTGCAACAGATAGTTCATGGAAGTCGAGTACTGGACCAATTGTGTATTCAGAAATTTATCATGGAGAAACCATTGATGCAAGACTAGAAAAAAAAGGATGGAGTATGCCGGAATATGATGATGCCGCATGGTACGGTGTTACTTTTGGCAAACAAGTATTTAATACATTGGTTGCCACAGAAAATGAGCCAATAAAAAAACAGGAAACTTTTCAACCCATTAAAATATTCAATACACCTAAAGGAGAACAAGTCATTGACTTTGGGCAGAACCTTGTGGGATGGGTAGTGCTTAAAGCAACGGGTAAAGCAGGTAGCAAAATAACTGTATCGCACGCAGAAGTGTTAGATAAGCAAGGTAATTTTTATACTGAAAATCTAAGAGCTGCAAAATGTCAAAACAACTACATTTTAAAGGGTGAAGGTGTGGAAATTTTTGAACCCCACTTTAGTTGGCAGGGATTTAGATACGCAAAAATTGAAGGCTACCCTGGAACACTATCAGCAGAAAATATTAGTGCTGTGGCGCTATATTCTGATATGCCAAAATCAGGAGTATTTGAATCATCGAATGCTTTGATCAATCAATTACAACACAATATTCAATGGGGACAAAACGGCAATTTTCTTGACGTTCCAACCGATTGCCCGCAACGTGATGAACGCCTTGGATGGACAGGCGATGCACAAGCATTTTCTAGAACTGCCGCATTCAATAGAAATGTCAATAGCTTTTTTGCAAAATGGTTAAAGGATCTGGAAGCCGACCAATTGGCCAATGGTAGCGTACCACACGTCATCCCAAATATATTAGGCGCTAAAGCCGCAGGTTCTGCTGGTTGGGCAGATGTGGCCACTATTATTCCATGGAATATGTATTTGGCTTATGGCGACAAACGCATATTGGAGCAGCAGTACGGCAGTATGAAAGCGTGGGTTGGTTATATGCAAAAAGAAAGTTGGAACAATTTATGGAATACGGGAGATCATTTTGGCGACTGGTTATTTTATAGACCATTTGACGACAATGATGGAAGATCGGCTGTTACTGATAAGTATTTAATTGCACAATGCTTTTTTGCCAACAGTACTCAATTATTGATCAATGCTGCTAATGTATTGGGTAAAAAAGACGACGTAGTTGTTTATGAAGCCTTATTAAAAAATGTGAAAGATGCATTTCTAAAAGAATATGTATCGCCCAATGGCCGTCTCGTTTCATCCACACAAACAGCCTATGTATTGGCATTGCAATTTGACATGTTACCCGAATCCATGCGATATTTAGCGGCCGATAAATTAGTGGGTAACATAAAAAAATACAACAACCATTTAACTACTGGCTTTTTAGGAACACCTTATTTGTGTGAAGTATTAACGCGTTTCGGACACGCCGACTTGGCTTATACATTGTTATTACAAGAAAGCTATCCGTCTTGGTTATACCCTGTAAAAATGGGCGCCACCACAATTTGGGAAAGATGGAATGGTATAAGAACGGATGGCAGTTTTGAACCCGCATCAATGAACAGCTTTAATCACTATGCTTATGGTGCCATTGGAGATTGGATGTATAGATATATGGTAGGAATAGATACCTATCAAGATGGTGTTGGATACCAGCACATCAAAATTCAGCCGCATATTGGTGGTGGATTCAGTTTTGCATCTGCTAGTTTAGATACTTATTATGGACCTGTAAAAGCAGGATGGAAAACTACTAGTACCAGTCTTGAAATCAATGCCTCTATTCCTGCAAATGCACACGCAACTGTGTTTATTCCAGCTAGAGCAGTAGAAAATATCACCGAAAATGGAAAGCCATTACATGTTGATTGGAAACCCACCAATCTGGGCAATGGTGTCATTTCAGTTGAATTAGGTTCAGGCGAATACAAATTTATGATACAGAAATAAACAGCCTTTCATTACATATCAATACGGTGAAATCACCCTCTTAAAATTAAAAAAAGGGTGTTTTCACCCCCTTAGATTGTCCAAAAAATAGGGTGTTTTCACCCGCTTTAATTACTTGTATTTTTAAAAAAGCATTTGTACTTTCATCGAGCAAAACAGCCCTATCTGTTTTTTTATTCAGATAAAGCTGTTCCTACATGTTGCCTGTATTTAAATTACCGAATCGTATTCTAATTGCAAGAGACACCCTATTCGTGTTACGCGGATTGTGGTTCCAGCTATTCATCAACTGCTTAGCAGTTTGGATCTTACTAGTTTTACCACAGGGAACAGACATTTTACAAATTTTACTGGAAGACAGTTTTCATTCCTTAGAACCCTTATCCGTATTTTTTTTGTGTTTTGCTGCATTTTGCTGGTGCATCAGTTCAGAATTTTGTGCCCGGTTTTTGCTGTATATGACGGATAATTCTGGACATTCACTATCTCCTGAACGCGTTAGAATAAGAAAAAGAATACAGGTATTAATAGCAAGGTTTTTTTTATTTTCTCCATTGTTTTTATTATCCATTGGACTAATCAAAGCCTATATACAAAACCAATCAGATGCGCGGTTTCCTTTGGGGGTATTATTAAGTATACTACTTGTGCTTGCAGGGGAATATTTGAGTCTACAGTACCTGTATCACCCAATGAAAAAAATGATTTTAACCAGAAAAATAAGCTGGTTCCATCTCACGCAAAATGAAAAATTCTGGACAGGAAAACTCTTTGGAATTTTTAATGACTATAGAATTGACCTCCCAAAAAGATTTATCTGGAACAATACTACAGACGACCTTCCAAGAGACCGTGTTTTGCCCAATGGAGCCTATATTCCAAAAGAGTTTCAGCTGATTCTTAGAACGGAGAAAAACAAATTAATGCAGGTTTGGATGTACCGCATTCCCTTATCCTTTTATAAAAACCTACTCAAACAATTGTTTATTTTATCAGGCTCCGCCGCTTTTCTTATCCTCTTTTTTGCTTGTCTAAACACCAGTGTATACCATTATGTTGGTTCTGCTGCGTTATTGTGTTTTTCATTCGCTTGTTGGCAACCTGTGTATCTATTCATCCATTTTTTAGACAAAGCACAACCCATTCAAAAGATTAAATTAACTTATCGCTTGTTGTTATTTATTTGGATTATTGGATGCACTTATGTTAATTCAGATCACCCAGTTCGAATTGCGAACACAAACAACATTCCAACTCAATTGTCCATTCCAACTCATTTTGAAAAATGGGTCATAGACTTAAAGGCTACCAATAAGAACGATACTATTCCCCTTTTGTTTATTGCTGCAGAAGGTGGCGCACTTAGAACAGGTGCATTTACAGCTTTACTATTATCAAAATTACAGGATAGTTTTCCTGAATTTAAACAGCGCGTGTACGCTTATAGTACGGTTTCTGGAGGTGGACTAGGCGCTCACTTTTTCAATAGCATCAATCAACTTTCTCCATCATTGAAAAAAGGCGAAAATGCTAGGGTTAGTCGACTCTTTTTTGCATCCGACTTCCTATCTGCAGTTATCGGGAAACTGGTATTTGGTGAAATTCTACAGTGGTTAATTCCCTTCTACATTCCATTATTTGATAGGGCTATCACACTAGAAAAACTTTGGGAAAAAAGTTGGCAAGCAGCTACTAATAAAGAATTATCATACAATGTCTTTGCAAAATCAATAACACAAAATCAACATAACGTACCAGAGCCTGCATATTTTATCAATACGGTAGAGTCAGAAACGGGTATGCCATGCATTTGGAGTAACGTAATATTGGATAGTTCCTTTCCTTTTTCAGAGGACCGGAATTTACAAAAACGCTTCCCTGTGCAATTAAGGTATAGCACCGCTATTAATTTGAGTACGCGCTTTCCTATTATCTCTCCTGCTGGCATGTTTTGTTATTACAAAAAGGAAAAAAAGGTCAGAAGACATTTTGTAGACGGAGGCTATTTTGACAATAGCGGGCAAGAAACCTTGTTACAATTATTGAAATCAATCCCCTTTGAAAAGTATCCAACAATTAAACCCTATGTGCTTTGTTTCAATTTTTCAGAATCGGATTCAAGCATTGGCAGGGGTATCCATTTTGCCAATGAACTAGTAGAAATTGCAGAAGCCATCTATCAAACGCGCAATGCAAGAACACTGCTGGCATCAGATGCGTTGAAAAGATACTGTAATAATACATTCTCAGCAGATCAATATATAGCGCTTTCATTAGACATCAATACCAAGAAGCTTCCTATGAACTGGACACTGTCACATACTGCCTTACAAAGGGTTAATAGGTATACCGATGATTTAATGCAACAGAAAAAATATGTGACTGAAATGAAAAAATTATTCAAGGCCATCAGCTACCCAATAAAATAAATTTCATCAACAAAAATCAAAAACCATGCAAGTAGTAGTAACCATTCTATCCTTATTTTTTTACCTTCTGTTCAGTTCCTGTGCGGGTGTGAAAATTTATAGTGACGCCGAACTAACAAAAGCTTCAGCCATTCGTTTTCATTATTCTAAACCCTTTTTATTGGTAGAAAAAAATGCAAACGCCAATGGTGGAAAAAAAGCAAACATTGTTTATTTGCCCGATTTATCAGAATCTTTTTATGCAAAAACCAGAGGCGGATTGGGTCAGTCAGATTTAAAAATGGTCTTTGAAAATGGCGCCCTTGCCTCTTATGGCATTTCAGTTGATACAAAGTTGCCTGAATCTATTGCTGCACTTACTACTCTTTCCAATAGTTTACAACAACCAGCAAAAATGCCTCCTTCAGAAAAACAAAACAGCAGTGATTTGGATTTTGAATTGTATGCAATAACGCTCATTAATGGAAAACTAGTATTAGAACGAATTGAGATTCGGTAGTTTATTTTTTTATCAATAAACGATGAAATTTTTCGAGTTCTTTTTTTTCATCAAGACTCATGAATTCTTTGTTGTCGATTTTTGATTGCAAGAAAAGCACCCGCTTATGGGCTGGATATTTTTCTAAGATGGCGGCTATATATATTTCTGAATCCTCATCTCTTACATACATAGGTTTGATGGGAATGGGAGGCGTTCTATCTCTATTAGGGCGTTTTAAAATCTCAGCTTCCAAAGTCGCCAACCAACTGGGAGGCAAATCAGTAACTTTTGCCGCTTTTAGGTATAATCCTTCCAATTGCTTTTTGCTCAAATTTCCCCTTTCCTCGTATTGGTGCATCAAGCTCATAATAAAGAGCGCATCCGGATTATGCTTATAGCAAGCATCCAATATTTTGTCTATGATATCTATACCTGGTTTTCTCTTGATCATAATTGAAATAAAAAGAATTGCTTCCTAGAATGGAACCTACTTCAATTTTGCAAAGGAAGAATAGTAAACAAATATATAAAATTGTAAGTGTATTATAAGTTAGGTTTCTTAGCATTAGGAAATATTTCAATCGGTTGAAAAATATTACATTCGTTGATTAATGCTAAAACCTAAACAATCCTTCCAACAATTCGCAATTGCCAATTATCTAGTCAGGTGGTTTTTCATCATAACTCCATTGGCTTTGATTGTGGGTAGTATTGTGGCATTATTCCTTTGGCTTCTTGATATTGTTACCCATTTAAGGTGGGAAAACCCATGGCTCTTGTACTTATTACCTTTAGCAGGAATGGTCATTTATTGGCTTTATGCGTATTGGGGTAAAAAAACTGAAGCGGGCAATAATTTAATTATTGACGAAATTCATGAGCCCGACGGAGGTGTTCCAGCAAGAATGGCCCCCTTGGTATTGCTGACAACCCTGATAACACACTTATTTGGCGGGTCGGCTGGAAGAGAAGGTACGGCTTTGCAAATGGGTGGAGGTATTGCAGGTTTGTTGGGTAGGTGGATGCGATTGAACAAGGCCGATTTAAAAATTCTTCTAATGGCAGGTATTGCAGCTGGATTTGCTGCTGTTTTTGGTACACCTGTTGCCGGAACGGTGTTTGCCCTTGAAGTGATTACCATTGGTGCCATCAAATACCAGGCACTCCTTCCTTGTTTAATGGCAAGCATGCTAGCACATTTTACCTGCATTGCATGGGGCATTGAACACACCCAATATTTGATTCAGTTTACTAATAGTTCAACGTATAGTTGGTTGCCTTTTGAACCCTTATTGTTGACAAAAATATTAATAGCTGGCATCCTTTTTGGCCTTGTGGCATTTCTTTTTGCCACAGTACAAACCAATATAACCAAACTTACCAAGCAATATATTAAGCACAAATGGTTGATACCAGCAATTGGTGGTTGTTTCATCATCCTACTTGCTTATTTATTGGATACGAACGACTACCTCGGACTTGGAATTGTACCTCAAAATGCCGATGGGGCTTCCATTGTAACTGCTTTTAAGGACAACGGTGTTAGTCATTGGTCGTGGTTTTGGAAACTACTTTTCACTACCATCACACTAGGTTTTGGTTTTAAAGGAGGGGAAGTAACTCCTTTGTTTTTTATTGGTGCTGCATTGGGCAACAGTTTTGCATGGGCAACAGGAGCTCCTGTTGATCTATTTGCTGCTTTGGGATTTATTGCTGTATTTGCGGGTGCAACCAATACCCCTTTGGCTTGTACCTTCATGGGTGTGGAATTATTTGGCGGCGAACACGTTTTATATTATGCTATGGCATGTTTTTTGGCATACTATTTTAGCGGCCACGCTGGTATCTATCACACCCAACGTACCGGCATATCAAAAACACATTTTAAAAATTAGTAGAGATAATAAGTTATGAAAAGAATTCTAGTACTAGCTGGTCTAATGGTTGTAATTGGAAATGTACAGGCACAACCCAAACAATTTCAAAAAGCAGACGGCAAAAAAACAGAAACGATAGCTGCCGAAAACCTAGTGAAGCAATTGATGGAAAATGCAGAAGTAACCGGTCTGAGTATTGCAATCATTAATGACAATAAACCAGTGTATGTAAAGGCTTTTGGTTATAAAAACAAGGCCAATAAAGAATTCAATGATACCGCAACTGCTTTTTATGGCGCCTCTTTGTCCAAGTCTTTGTTCTCCATTTTGGTGATGCAATTAGTAGAATCAGGCAAATTGAGTTTAGACAAACCGCTTTATAATTATCTTCCAAAACCAATTCCAGCATACGAAGATTATACGGATCTGGCGAGCGATAGTCGTTGGAAACTAATCACCGCTAGACATTGCTTAGCGCATACTACCGGGCTTCCCAACTGGCGTCAGTTCAATCCAAAAGAAAACAACAAACTGGAATTTTTCTTTACTCCTGGCGAGCGCTATGCCTATAGTGGCGAAGGGATCTTTTTGTTGCAATTGGTTGTGGAAACAATTACAGGCAAGCCTTTAGAAACATTGGCAATAGAGAAAATCTTTAGGCCATTTGATATGTACAGGACCTCTTATTTGTGGCAGCCAAGATTTGAAAGCAATTTTGCTCTAGGCCATGATACCAATGAAGACACACTCAAAAAATCTAAACGGACTAAGGCCAATGCCGCGGGTTCTATGGAAACTACCATTGCTGATTATAGTAAATTTCTTTCCGCCATTTTAAGGGGCAAAGGGCTTGCAGACAAGTCAAAAAAGGAATTATTTAGCAAACAAATTGGCATTTATACCAAGCACCAATTCCCCTCTTTAAACAATGATACTACTAGCGAAAATTTTGGCATTGAATTGGGATATGGTTTGGGATGGGGTGTTTTTAAAACACCTTATGGAACGGCGGTTTTCAAAGAAGGACATACTGATGGATGGGGTCATTATAGTTTAATGATACCAGAAAAAAAATACGCTATTTTACTGATGAGCAATAGTAGTAATGGAGAAAGTATTTATAAAGAATTAATGGAAAAAATAGCCGGAATCAATATCCCTTATGAATGGGAAGGCTATAAACCCTATAGAGAAACCGTTAAATTATCTGAAGAAATATTAGAACAATATACCGGCAACTATACAGGCAAGCTCAATGCAACCATTAGCTTAGAGGATGGTATTCTAAAAGTAGCCTCCAAAGAAGTGAATATGCCCAAAACCAATCTCTATCCAATAAATGAACACCAATTTTTTATGAAGATCTTAGAAGCTGAATTAGATTTTGTGAAAGGCGCTAATGGGAAAGTTGAAAAAGTAATTTTGAACGATGAAGGGGAGCGATATGAATTAAAAAAAGTAGTACCTATCGTTAAGACATTTGTGATTCCAAAAACAGATTTTCCTATTTATTTGGGCAACTATACACTTGCAACTGATCCAAAAAGAAAACTAAGTATCCAAAATGTAAAAGGCATTTTAATGGCTAAGCTTTCTGCAACTGAAAATTTTCCGATGGTATTTTTAAACTTTACCCAATTCAGTTTACAAGGCGCAAAAGACGCAATTGGTGAATTTGTTTTTGAAAAAGGAAAGCCCACGAGAATCAAGATGCAACAAAAAGGTAATTTCGAATGGGTTAAACAATAACAAATAGGGTATATTATTACAATTGAAAATGCTACTTTACTTTTTCTTTTTATAAAAAATCCCTCATGCTGAAGTATTTATTGTCACTCTCTTTACCTTTATTAATGGGTGGGATGCTTGTTGCCCAAACGAATGGCCATTCAACAATCTATACCAGTCATAATGCGCATAGTCATAACGACTACCAACAAAAGCAAGCCTTCTTTCTCGCTTACCAAGAACAATTTGGCTCAATAGAAGCAGATGTACATTTGGTCAATGGCACTTTATTAGTGGCACATGACAGTAAAAACTTAGTCCCCAACAAAACCCTGGAAGCCCTTTATCTTCAACCATTACAGGAAGCCATCCTTCAACATGATGGCAAACCCTATAACCATCCTTCTAAAGAATTACAGTTATTGATTGACATAAAAACAGACGCCGAATCAACAATGACTGTATTGGTTGCCTTATTAAAAAAATACCCTAGTCTAACCAAATGCAAGCAACTTAAATTAGTGGTGTCAGGCAATCGGCCAAATGAATTGAAATATGGCAACTACCCAGATTTTATTTGGTTTGATGGAAGGCTCAATCAAACTTATTCAAAAGAAGCCCTTACAAAAATTGGTTTGTTAAGTGACGACTTTGGAAATTATTCAAAAAAGAAATTTCCCCTATCTGTTACAAATGAAGAGGAGCTTAAAATAAAATCCGTCATCGAATACGCGCATTCCAATCAAAAGCCCGTTCGTTTTTGGGCCAGTGCAGACGATACCAGCACTTGGAAAAAATTAATAGAATGGAAGGTTGACTATATCAATACCGATCGCATCAATGCCCTCGCAGATTTTTTGGTTAGAAACAATTCAGCACAACAATTACTTCCTTATAATAGAATGATACAGTCGGCCGGAACCGTAATCCGTTTTGGCAAACCAGCACTAGAAAACCACGCCCTTGATGTTGCAGCCATCAACGATAGTGGATTGTTTGTAGTGGAAGATCGCTATGGCATAGTGGCAATGGATGCGAACAATAAATCGATTGTTGCTAGATTTACCTATACAGATCTGTCCCTTTACAAAAACTACATGAGCACTTATTCTGGCATCCGCAGTTTCCAGGAGAATGGCAAAACATATATTGTATGGAGTGCTGCCGATAAAACTGCAGGCATTGGGGTTGGCTCGGTTATGATAGCAGAATGGGCAAACGGTTTTGAACATATCAACCATATAGCCATTCCCAAAAAAGCTCCATCCGCCAATTCATTACCAAATGGCATTGCAATTAGTAAAGAAAATGAGGAGACCTTTTTTTATGTAGTGCTCAATGGCAATAACCAATTGAAGAAAATTCGGTTTAGCGACAAAGCAACTATTTGGGAAACCGCTACTGGCGTTGCCCCCTATGCCGTTGCCATTGCAAACAACAAATTATATGTGAGTAATTGGGCTGGTGAAAATGCTACAGATAGTTTAAGAGAGCGTGCAGGGGTTCCTCAAACACTAGCTTATACAGACCCTCGAACTGGCGCTACTGCTAGTGGTACTGTTTCTGTATTTGAAATGAACAATGGTGCGCTTGTGAAAGAAATAAAAGTGGCACTTCATCCTAATGCAATAATTGCTTCGAAGGATGAAAAATATATTTATGTAGCCAACGCCAATAGTGATGTGGTTTCTGTTATACAATCCAAGAACAACCAACTAATAGAAAATATACCAGTAGGATTAGTAAATGGAAAAAATCATTTATTAGGAAGTACCCCCAATGCACTAGTGCTTAGTGAAAACAATCAACAACTCTATGTAGCAAACGGATTGGATAATGCAGTAGCAGTGATTCAATTGGGTAAACAATCGGCTAGTAATGGAAAGGGCAAATCAACTATTCAAGGATATATTCCAACGGAAGCATTTCCGTGCGGTCTCCTTTTGCTAAAAGACCAATTAATAGTTACCAACCTTGAATCAAATAGCGCGAAAGTAATAGACAAGAATAAAAAAGCCAGCAGCATCCACCAACAACTTGCTTCTGTAAGCATCATACCAGTTCCAGATCATGCTATGCTGGAAAAATATACCTTAGAAATGGCGCAGTTGAATTTATTGAATAGGGTACAACAAATGGAATTGGCTCCAAGAGAAAATAGGGTGCCTGTACCTGTTCCAGAACGCAATGGTGAGCCTTCCGTTTTTAAACACGTGGTATATATTATTAAAGAAAACAAGACCTATGATCAGGTTTTTGGCGATATGCACAAGGGCAGTAATGATAGCAGTCTATGCATTTTTGGCAATCGGATTACGCCCAATATACATGCAATAGCCAAGCAATATGGATGGATGGATAATTATTATGCATCAGGCAAATCGTCTGCAGAAGGGCATCAATGGACGGACGCGGGAATTGTTTCAGACTATGTAGAAAAAAATGTACGCGCTTGGTTTCGGAGTTATCCGCATCGACAAGAAGACGCATTGGTGTACAACAGCAATGGCTTTATTTGGAACCACGCTCTAGACTATGGAAAAACAGTGAAGGTTTTTGGTGAAGCCTGCAAAACGGTCTATGATAAAAATCGCAAGTGGCTCAACATCTATACCGATTATCAAAATGGGGTAAAACCAGACTGGCATAATGTGAGCACTATTGCAAGAATTCGTCCCATTATTTCTGAACAATATCCTGATTGCGACAATTATGTTTTCTCTGATCAAATTAGGGCCGACATGTTCATTGATGCTTGGAAAAAATATGAACAAGGCGATAGTTTGCCCAACCTCATGGTAGTCTCTTTACCCAATGATCATAGTGCGGGCACATCGCCAGATTTTCCAACACCCAATGCGATGGTGGCAGACAACGACCTTGCTTTAGGTAGAATTATTGACATGATCAGTAAAAGTAAGTACTGGGATTCAACGGTAGTATTTATCACACAAGACGATTCTCAAGGAGGCTGGGACCATATCTCTGCCTATCGTACGGTTGGCGTTGTAGTGAGCGCCTATAGTACAGGAGAATTAATCACTACCAATTACAACCAAGTGTCTATGCTTAGAACTATTGAACAAATCTTGGGCATCCCACCCATGAATAGTATGGATGCAAGTGCAAGGTTGATGACGGATTGTTTTCAGTATGAAAAAAAGTCAACCTCATTCAATTTTAAACCAACCAATATTCCACTCAATGAAATGAATAAAAGTATCAACGCTTTGCGTGGAAAAGCAAAACGATTTGCACTGCAATCGCGCGACGAAGTCTTCAACGAATTGGATAGTGGCGAAGACGATGAAATGAATCGGATTCTATGGTTTTATGCAAAAGGGAATCGAAAATATCCTGTGCCTACTAAATAAACACTGTCTTAGCCTATAAATAGGTAACATTGGTCATATTGCTAGTTAATAATATGTAGTAAATTGCTACTACACATTGCTTTACTATGACCAGAATACTCCTTTTGTGTAGCATCTTCCTTCTTTTTTCTTGTAAGAAAAAGCAAGAAAAGACCCTTCCAACTATATCGTCTATTACTGAATCCATATATGCATCCGGACTTATTAAAAGTAAAAGTCAATACCAGGTATTCTCTACAGTAAATGGAATTATTGATCAGGTCTTTGTTTCAGAAGGCGATACCGTTAAAAAAGGGGCTTTGCTTTTTTCCATCTCAAGTGAAACGCAAAGATTGAACAAAGAGAACGCAGAACTTGCAGCCAATTTTTCCAACCTCAACAACAACCAAGGAAAATTAAACGACGCCCAATTAGTCATAGAACAGGCTAGAAATAAAATGAAGAATGATTCCATTTTGTATCAACGCCAGATGGCTTTATGGAAAGAACAAATAGGCACTCGTAACGATTTAGACCAAAGAGAACTAGTTTATAAAAACGCTAAAGACTTGTTGCAATCTGCAATACTCAAATTCGAAGAACTAAAACGTCAAATTAATTTCAATGCTGCACAATCCATGAAAGCTTTGTCTATTACCAATAAATTACAAAACGATTATACCATCAGAAGTGAAATAGATGGAGTTGTATACAGTCTTAATAAAGTAAAAGGTGAACAAACGGCAACACAAACGGCATTGGCCATTATTGGAGACGCTAAACACTTTATTCTTGAAATGCAGGTTGACGAATATGATATCATCAAAATAAAAAAAGGATTGGCCGTAATGGTTAACCTTGAAAGCTATAAAGGACAAGTGTTTGAAGCCCTAGTTACTAAAATAAATCCCATCATGAATGAGCGTAGTAAAACCTTTATGGTTGAAGCTGAATTTTTACAAGCTCCGCCAAAAATATATCCAAATATAAGTTTTGAAGCCAGTATCGTTTTACAAGTAAAAGAAAATGCCATCCTGATACCACGCAATTATCTTGTGAATGATAGCACCGTTTTAAAAGCTAATGGCGAAAAACAATTGATTAAAACCGGATTGAAAGACTACAACAAAATTGAAGTACTAAGCGGCATTGGCGTTAAAGACGAATTGCAAAAACCTGTGCAATGAATGTTAAACTAATAGCATCCGTTTCTAAGTCCCTCCTCGTTGCTCGTTGGAAACAAACACTTGTGGCTGCAATTGGTGTTACATTCAGCATTACCATGTTTATTACTTTACTAGGGTTTATGTCGGGCTTGAACGACATGCTTGACTCCTTAATCATTAATCGCACCCCACATATTAGATTGTACAACGAAATACAACCCAGCCCTAACCAACCAATTGACCTATCGGTTGCCTATAAAAATCACCATAATTTTATTAGAAGCATTAAGCCTCGAAATAAGTTACAACAGTTGTATAATAGCGGGCCTATTATTGATGCACTTAAAAAAGACCCCAACGTATTGGGTGTTGCACCAATAATTATGGCCCAGGTATTTTATAATGTAGGCGTCATAGACCTAACTGGCATTATCAACGGGATAGACGTAGAGGAAGAGAATCGTTTGTTTCTATTCTCCACATATGTTACTAGCGGAAACTATATCGACCTTAAAAATACGCCTAACAGTATTATTTTAGGAAAAGGCGCTGCAGATAAAATGATGGCAACTATTGGAGATGTAATACAAGTAACAACCAGTAAAGGAGAGCGGATACAACTAAAAGTGGTGGGGTATTTTCAGTCGGGCATTCAAGAAATTGACAAAGTACAGAGTTATGCCAGTATCAAAACCACACAAAAATTATTGGGAGAGTCTAATAGTTATGTAACAGACATTCAAGTTAAGTTGTTTGATCTAGCACAGGCACCTAAATTGGCCAAAGAATTCCAACACAAGTTTGATGTGGATGCCATTGACATTCAAACAGCCAACTCGCAATTTGAAACAGGCAGCTCCGTAAGAACAACCATCTCTTATGCCGTTGGCGTAACTTTATTAATTGTGGCTGGTTTTGGAATTTATAATATTTTGAACATGATGATTTATGAAAAAATGGATTCCATTGCCATTCTAAAAGCAACTGGTTTTTCAGGAAGAGACGTGAACTTTATTTTTATCACCATCGCATTGAGCATAGGTATTTTTGGTGGCATACTCGGACTCATTTGTGGCTTCGGGCTTTCTTCTATTATTGACCAAATTCCTTTTAACACAGCATCTCTACCCACTATCAAAACTTATCCTATCAACTACAACCCAAAATATTATATCATAGGCGGCATCTTCTCAATTATTACCACTTATTTGGCTGGATATTTTCCTGCAAGTAAGGCAAGCAAAATTGACCCAGTTGTCATTATAAGAGGAAAATAACATGAGCGATATCATTTTGGAAGCTAAAAAAATCACTAAGTACTTCCACGACCCTTTAACCGTGCAGGTCTTAAAGGATATTAGTTTTTCTATCAATCGTTCAGAGTTTGTGTCGGTGATTGGAAAATCTGGCTGCGGCAAGAGTACCCTTCTCTATATTCTTTCTACCATGGATACGGATTATGAAGGTGAATTATTTATAGACGGAATTTTAATGGGCGATAAGAAAGAAGCTGCTCTAGCCAAAGTACGCAATGAAAAAATAGGTTTTGTTTTTCAATTTCACTACTTATTGAATGAATTTACTGTATTGAAAAATGTGATGTTACCCGGACTAAAACTGGCTAAATATGCTGAAAAAGAAGTGGAACACCGTGCTCTTGAAAAATTAAAAATATTGGGTATTGATTCTGAAGCTATGAAGTTGCCAAATCAATTATCGGGCGGACAAAAACAGCGTGTTGCCATAGCACGTGCACTCATCAATGACCCACTGCTCATTATGGGTGATGAGCCTACGGGGAACCTCGACAAAAAAAACAGTGAAATTGTATTTCATACTTTTCAAGAACTGGCGCAAGTGTATCATCAATCATTGCTCATTGTTACACACGACAATGAGTTTGCTTCAAAGACACACAGAATTATTGAAATGGAAGATGGCAACATCATTAGGATGTAGTATCTTAATCGTTCAATATATTTTCATGAAATCATTCCTTTTTTCCGGTTTTATTTGTTTGGTATTTTTTGCAGGTGCGCAAAATAAAAAAGAAACAACGGCTGTAAATGCTGAATCTGCAAATCTTGATTCCATGTATAGCGGACTCAAGTGGCGTAATATTGGCCCCTTTCGTGGAGGTAGGGCCAATACCGTTTCAGGTGTTGTAAAAAACGACCAACGCTTTTATGCTGGTTATACGGGTGGCGGTGTTTGGGCTACCAACGATGGGGGTATCAATTGGGAGAATATATCAGACGGATTTTTTAAAGTGGGTTCAATTGGAGATATCGCCGTTTCAGAATCAGACCCCAATGTGGTTTATGTGGGCACTGGTGAACATGCGGTGAGAGGTGTTATGACTAGTTATGGTGATGGCGTATACAAGTCGACCGACGCTGGAAAAACATGGAAAAATATTGGATTGGAAAAAACAAGGCATATTGCTGATATAGTGGTTCATCCTACAAATGCAGATGTCGTTTTAGTTGCTGCACAAGGCACAGTACACGGACCAAATAATGATAGGGGTATCTACAAATCAATCGACGGCGGTGCCACTTGGAAAAAAACTTTGTTTATCAATGATAGTACCGGAATTGCTTCATTAACAATGGATATGACCAACCCAAGGGTTTTATATGCAGCGGCATGGGAACACCGTCGTTATCCGTGGGCGGTATCTAGTGGTGGACCAGGTTCTGGTATTTGGAAAAGTGTTGATGAAGGAAATACTTGGATCAAACTTTCAGAAGGTTTACCAAAATCAATGGGTAAAGTAGGCATTAGTGTTTCAAGAGCAAACCCAAATAGAGTCTTTGCCATTGTTGAAACAGAGAAAGCAAAGTCGGGCTTGTACCGTTCTGATGATGCAGGTAAAACATGGTCGCTTTTATCTAATAACCAAGACATCTGTTCTCGTTCATGGTATTACATGAAAGTATTTGCTGATCCCATCAATGAAAACCTAGTCTATGTGCTGAATGCACCCTTGATGCGTTCCATTGATGGAGGTAAAACCTTTGCGCCTGTGCGTGTTGGACATGGAGATACCCATGATTTTTGGATTCATCCAACACAAAATAATATTCTGGCAATTGCAGACGACGGTGGAGCAGAAATTAGTTTTGATAAAACAAGAACATGGTCGTCCATCATGAACCAACCAACGGCACAGTTTTATCGCGTTAATACAGATAATGTATTTCCTTATAAAGTGTATGGCGGACAACAAGACAATACTTCTATTATCATTGCCAGTAGAAATAATATGGGGTCAATAACGGAACGCGACTGGACTTTTGGTCCAGGTTGCGAATCGGCTTTTCTTGCCTTTGACCCCAACAACCCATTAAATGTTTATGGCGGTTGCTATCAAGGATATATTGAACTGCTTGACCGCAAGAATAATGAGGTTAAAAATATTCAGGCATACCCAACACTGAACCTAGCCATAGAACCTAAGAACATGAAATATCGTTTTAATTGGAACGCTCCTATTGTTGTTTCAGCACACGATGTAAATACGGTCTATCATGCTGGAAATGTGTTGTTCAAGTCAACCAATGCAGGCATGAGTTGGGAAGTGATTAGTCCGGATTTAACAAGAAACGAAAAGGCTAAACAAGGTCCGGGTGGATTGCCCTTCACCAATGAAGGAGCAGGTGGTGAAAATTATAATACCCTTTTTTATGTGGCTGAATCGTCTTTAGAAAAAGGTGTGTTGTGGACAGGATCTGATTGTGGTTTGGTGCAACTCACAAAAGATGAGGGAAAAACTTGGACCAATATTACGCCAACAAGTCTGCCAGAATCTCAAATAAACAGTATTGAATTGTCTGCTTTCGATAAGGGCACGGCCTATATATCTGCAACTCGGTATAAATTCAATGACTACGCGTCTTATACCTATAAAACAACGGATTATGGTAAATCATGGACCAGCATTAATAACGGAGTGAAAGCGGATGATTTTATAAAAGTGATACGTGAGGATAAAAAGAACAAGCAGCTCTTGTACGCAGGTTCCGAAAGAAATTTTTACCTCTCCACAAATGCCGGACAAAGCTGGCAAAGTTTTCAATTGAATCTTCCTGTTGTGCCTATCACTGATTTAATGATCCGTGATAATGATTTAGTTGCTGCTACTGCTGGAAGGGCTTTTTGGATTTTAGATGATCTGGGTAGTATTCAACAAACGGCAGGAAAAATCGACAATGGTTTACAGTTATTTCAACCCAAGCCAACTTATAAATATGGTGGTGGGAATGGGCTGCCAGAAAAAAATGCACGTGCTGGTCAGAATGCTGCTGAAGGCGTGATACTAGATTATACACTTCCAAAAGTGGAAGAGAAAGACACCGTAACGCTGCGCATTATGGATGCATATGGAAAAATCGTTAGAACTTATTCGAATCTAAGCGATGAAAAGTTTAGCAAATATCCAGGTGGACCATCACCAAAAGAGGCATTGTCAACCGAAAAAGGACATAACCGTTTTCTATGGGACCTGCGTACTGAAACAGTGCAACCAGATGTAAAAGGGGTATTTGTTTATGGCGATTATCGTGGCTATGCAGTTGCTCCTGGAAAATATACTGCCCAACTTGATTTGAATCATGTGGTGAAAGAAACAATATTTGAACTATTGCCGAATCCGAATATTAAAGCCACAAATGCCGATTGGATAGAACAGCAAGAGATATTGCAAACCATTACTGCTGCCATATCAGAGATCCATCAGTCGGTCATTGATTTGCGCAAGGCTAAAAAACAATTGCAGCATCATGCCGATATTTTTAAAGACAATAAACTAGCGGATACATTAGTCGCGGTAGCAAAGAAAACGATCAAATCGATGGATGAATGGGAAGCCAATATTGTAGAAAGTAGAATTCAAAACGGACAAGACGTTATCAACTGGCCAAGCAGAATTAATACCGAATTTTTCAATATTAAAGGAGTAGCGGATGCACCAGACCCAAGAATTACACAGGGATTAAAAAATAGGCTGACTGATTTACAAAATGAATGGAATACAGAGAAAGGAAAGCTATCGGCAATTAAAAAAACGATTGCAGATTATAATCAACTGTACCAGACTTTGCATTTAGATGCAATACAGTGATTTGTTTCCTCAAGCCTTATACCATTTCGTGGCTCTATTGGGCACTGCCAAATAAAGCTGCTGCGCAACTTATTTGGCTGCCTGCGCATTCGCTGGGCACCGCACCCAATAATGCCCCTCAATGGTATAAGGCTTTCGGTTTGATAGACTATTAAGATAAATTTCTAAATAATATACTCCATTAGGGGTATTTTTATTTACTAGTAATTGCTTATCTAGCACTTGATTAACTGAACCAAAACCATTGTATGACAACGCATTACAAAAATAATTTATGCCTATTTTTATTTGTTCAGTTAATCGTAGTATCTAGTTTAACTGCGCAAGTAAAATTTGCTAAGGGCATGGACTTCGACGATGAGTCTTATTCCATGGTCAATAAAAAAGCAAAGCTTACTAGGAGTCTTGAATCTGTTCCTAGCGTTTACTCTATCAAACAATTTAGTCCAACGCCTAAAAGCCAAGGACAGTATGGTACCTGTGCTGCTTGGGCCAGCGCTTATTGCGGAAAAACGATTGTGGAAGCCATCAAAAACAATTGGACCAATAAAGAACAAATTACTGCGAATGCTTATTCTCCTGCCTTTTTGTTTAGGCTATTAAAACCGGCCGATGCAGATTGCAAAGGTGGTGCAACCATTTCAAGTGCTTTTGAAATCATGAAAGACAAGGGGTTGATTTCCTTTGCAAGCTTAGACGCTTCTTGCACAGCATCTTTATCTTCCACTCAACTTAGTAACGCCTCTAATGCCAAGATCAAAGACTATATGCGTTTATTTGATGTGGAATCTTCAGAAAAAACGAAGATTCAAGCGGCTAAAAAGTCCATCTCAGAAAATAAACCCGTGGTTTTTGGAATGATTTGTACCCCCTCCTTTATGTCGGCCAAAGAACTATGGACACCTACTGAACAACCTGATAGGGCATATGGCGGGCATGCGATGTGTGTTGTTGGATTTGATGACAACAAATTTGGAGGCGCTTTTGAAATTCAAAATAGTTGGGGTACCTATTGGGGTAAAGATGGATATATCTGGATTAAGTACGAAGACTTTGGTCGCTTTGCCATGTATGCCTACGAATTCATAGACTTGCCAGAACCCAAACCAGAAACACCCGATCTATCTGGTGCATTAAAATTGGTATTGGCTGATGGAACAAGTATGCCAGCTAATTTATTGGTATCAACCCGTGGATTAACCGTAGTACCAGCAAAAACTGCGCCTGGACCATTAACACTATACAGAACAGCACAGCCTTATCAATCGGGCACACGTTTTAGAATATATATCTCCAATAATGAACCCGCCTATGTGTATGCCATTAGTACAGATCTTACCAATGAAGTAACCAAGATCTTTCCAAATGAAGAAGGGATTAGTGCAGCATTGACCGACAAAAAAAATGACGTAGCCATTCCGGACGAAGATCACTTTATTGAATTCGATAACAAACCGGGTAAGGATTTTCTTTGTGTGTTGTATTCAAAAACCGCATTAAACATCAATGACATCATTAAAAAAGTAGCAGCAGAACAAGTCGGCTCATTTAGTGAAAAGGTGTTTAAAACTATCGGCGCGCAAATGGTGGAACCAAGAAACATTCAATTTTCGAGCAACAATATTTCCTTTTCTGGATTCAGTAAAGGGAAGTCGGTTGTGGCCATGATGGTTGAACTAGAACATAAATAAAAATTGATTATGAAAAATATTCTCTACTTAATGCTGCTGTTTGTGGCTAATAGTTTATTTGCCCAAAGAGAAGACATCTTTTTTTATGATGGTTTTTCTGACAACAAACATAACTGGAATGTAATTGGCGATGCAAACTCAGGGGCAGAAATAAAGAATGGCATGTATCAATTTGAAACCAAAAAGAAGAACGCTGCTTGGTATAGATATAACCCTACTGTTCCTTCTATTGACGGCACTAAAGATTTTGTGGTAGAATGGTCTTATCAACAAACTGCGGGTTCGGAGGATTGGGGAACAGGATTGATTTGTTTTCTGGACGACAATGGCACCAATGCATTTGGGATCTGGCTTTTATCGAATGGGCAATGGACTTTCACGAAAACGGGAACACCCGCTTACGGCTGGAAAGCGCATGCTGCTGTTGTTGCTGGAAATAATGTTACCAATATTGCTACAATTAAAAAAGTGGGAAATACCATTTCATTCCTTATCAACAATCAAAAAGTTCATCAGCTAGATTTCAATCCCGGTTTAATCAAACACGTAGCATTCCAAATGGGGAGTGAGAAAACAATTGCCATTGACTATTTGAAAATGGCCTATTTGAAAAATGATAATAGTTCAAGTTTGATTTCTGAAGAATATACGTATCAGAAATATTTTGATGAGGGGCGTGCTTTGTATAACAAGAATGAAAATGAATTAGCGATTATTGCTTTTACTGAAGCAATCAATGCAAAACCAAAATCAGAAAGTGCCTATAATTGGAGAGGATGGGTTTATAATGCTAAAAATGAAAAAGATATTGCTATTAGTGATTTTTTAGAAGCCATCAAACTGAATCCTAGTTATGAAAATGCTTATTCAAATTTAGGATATATTTATTTGGATAAGAATGAATTTGAAAAAGCTTTGTACGCATTCAATAAAGCCCTTTTACTAAACCCAAAAAGTATTGACAATTATACTGCAAAAGGATCATTCTATTTTCGTAAAAAAGAATATGATTCTGCAATCATTTGTTATAATGAAATAATTCGCATGAATCCAAAGAGTATCATTGGATATCGATCAAGAGCAAATGCTTATAATGCAAAAAAGGAATACGAAAAAGCTATATCGGAATATACCCAATTTCTGAGGATTGATTCAATGAGCCATAGTGCTTATGCAAGTAGAGGTTTTATCAATCGAACACAAAAATCATATGAAGCTGCTATTTTGGACTATAGTAATGCTATTAGACTTAGTCCAAAAACAATGGGTTATTATTCTGGAAGAGCACAAGTATACAAATCAATGGGGGATACAAAAAATGCACTTGTTGATTTCGATGAATATATTAAATTAAATGGAAAGGCTTCTGGATATATAGTCAGAGGCGGATTTTATCGGGAAATAAAAAAATACGACCTCGCACTTAATGATTTAAATAAAGCAATTGAACTGGAACCAAAACTTATACGGGCTTATTATTCAAGAGGATATTTTTATGGCATCTCTAAACAATATGATTTAGCATTGGCTGATTTTAATAAAGCATTGACACTCGATTCCAAAAACACTTTGGGCTATTATGGAAGGGCTGGATTGCAGAAAGACAAAGGTATTTATCAATCAGCTATAAGCGATTTCGAAAAAGTATTAGAAATCAATCCAAATGATGTTTATTCATACAGTAGTATTCTTTCGCCTTTAATCAGAACAGGGAATTTTGATAAGGCAAAAGATTATGCTACCAAAGCAATTACAAAAGGATTAAACCTAGATGACAAATATGCTTTCTATAACCAATATATCTTTGTTGTTGCAAATAACCTTACAACTAATCAGTACGAACAGGCTTTAGTTGGTCTTGATAAGTCATTAGAGGAATATACAAACTCAACAGTTGATAAAGATGAGAGTAGTTCAGAGTATATAGACATTTTAAGTTTGAAAGGCTTTGTATTGGAAAAGTTAAATAGAAATAAAGAAGCCAAAGCTTTGTATGAACAATGCTTAATTATTAATGACCTTCAACCAGATGTACTTACAGCATTAAATAATCTCCAGAAAAAAACCACTATTATCGCTGGAAATGACAAAACGCCTCCGGAAATTCAATTGATTAGTCCGCAAGCTAGCCGTGGGCTTCAAATAGTAGCCGACAATTCAAAAATTGAACTGATAGGAAAAGCCAAAGACCCTTCAGGCATTGCAACAGTAAGTATCAATGGCAAACCTGTTACCAAAATAGAAGAAGACGGATTGTTCATTTCCTCATTATCCCTTAAGCCAGGTTTAAATAATATTGTCATTAGTGCCACAGACAAAAAAGGTAATAGCATTGCAAAAACATTTACAGTAACTGGTAATGCGGTAGCAAAAAAACAAGAGACAGAAGTCATCATTCCTGTAACAAATACCGAAACGGCACCACAGTTTCATGCCTTGTTAATTGCGGCCAATGATTATGTAGATCCGAAAATAGCCGACCTAGAAAATCCGGTAAAGGATGCCACGGAACTCAAAACAATCTTACAAACAAACTACACTTTTGCGCCAAAAAATATTGAAACCCTTTATAATAAGAGCCGTGAAGAAATCATGCAGGCTTTAGTAGTAAAAAGCAATGCCATGGGCGAAAATGACAACCTGCTCATTTTTTATGCGGGACATGGTATAGCAGAAAAAGACAAGTTTGGTGACGTGGATGGTTATTGGGTGCCATCCTCCGCCAAAAAAGGATTGAATGCTAGTTATATCTCAGCAGACGATATCAACAAGGCACTCAAACGTAGTAATGCCAAACATATATTAGTTGTTGCTGACGCTTGCTTTAGTGGTGCATTTACCAGATCATTGTCGAGCGATGCCAGTATAGGCGTACAAAAACAATATTCCGTACCCAGTAGAAAGATCATGGCCAGTGGCAACCTGGAGCCTGTGCCAGATAATAGCAAATTTGTCTATTACTTGAAAAAGAATCTAAAAGAAAACAAAGACAAATATCTAACGGCAAAAAAACTATTCGACAGTTTTTACGAAGCCATTTTAAATAATTCTGAAACCTCACCTCAATATGCCGCTATTAAAAATGTGGGTGATGAGGGTGGAGAGTTTGTATTTATCAAGAAATAATTTCAAATGAAATCAATATTAAAATACCTCATTTGTTTATTTTTTATTCCAGGTTTTGGGAATAAATTATTTGCCCAAAAAGAGGAAATCATATTTTATGATGATTTCATCGATGATAGAAATAGCTGGGGAAATAGTTCTACAGAGCATACCTCCTTTGAAATAAAAAATGGGAAATATTATTTTCAGACAAAAACAAAAGGAAGTGGTTGGTATTTATACAAAAAGGATGAAAAACCATTTGATGGAAATAAAGATTTTAAAGTAGCATTTTCTTACCGACAAGAAATAGGTACAAATGATTATGGTGTAGGTTTATTCTGTTACCTAAACGAAGAATTTACCAAATTTTTCGGTATATATATATCGTCCGATGGGAAATGGAATGCTTTTAAAAATGCTGATTCTTCAACAGGATGGGTTGAAGATCGATTAGTAAAAAAGGGGAATTTTGTTGATAATAAAGTAGCCATTTTAAAATCAGGCAATACCATTTCATTCGTAATCAATGATGAAACCGTTTACCAATTCAACAATAGTCCAGGAAGCATCAAACATGTAGGTTATCAAACAGGAAGTGAGAAAACCATTGCAATAGATTATGTTAAAATAGCTTATCTATCTGGAGAAAATATTCCACCACCGTTTTCTAATGATGCTTTATACTATCAAAAATTTGAAGAAGGTAAAGATTTTTACAACAAGAAAGAATACGATAATGCGATCATCAGTTTCACAGAAGCCATAAATCTAAATCCAACAAATGCTAATACTTATGATTGGCGAGGATATTCCTATGCAAATAAATATGAATTAGCTATTGCTATTGCTGATTATCAAGAAGCAATTAGGCTTCTTCCGAGCAGTGCATATTATCATTTTAGATTAGCAAGTATTTATTATGAACAAAATAAAAAGGATGCAGCACTATTAGAGCTCAATGAAACAATCAAAATAGATCCGAAATATGTTGCGGCTTTTTTAAAAAAAGGGGACTACTTTAAAAGTAAAACTTTATATGATTCCGCAATTAGTTGTTATAATCAAATAATCAGAATAGAACCAAAAAATTTACAAGCCTATCGTTCAAGGTCTAGCGTGTATGATGCTTTAAAAGATTATGACAAAGCGGTTGCTGATTATAGTCAAATACTAAGAATAGATTCTGTAAACGCATCTGCTTATTACAGCAGAGCCGCATTATACCGGAAACAAAAATTATATGAATTAGCAATTCGAGACTATAACAATGCAATCAGACTAAGTCCTAAAATAAATTCCTATCTTTTAGGTAGAGCATATGCATATAAAGAACAAGGAAATCTTGATCTAGCCATTAACGATTATAATGAATATGTAAAAACTAATGGAAAAGCAAGTGGATTACAAACAAGGGGTAATTTCTATTTAACTATAAAAAAATATGAGTTGGCTTTAGCAGATTTTACTGAAGCCATCAATATGGAGCCAAAAAATATTAGTCCCTATTTAGCCAGAGCACGCTTTTATAGAATCACCAAGCAATTCGAAAAAGCAAAAACAGATTATTCTACTGCTCTTCAAATGGAGCCTAAAAGTTATAGTGCATATTACAGTAGAGCAATCATGTATAAAAATCAGGGATTATACAAATTAGCGATTGCTGATTTTGAAACTTCGCTACAAATAGATCCAAAAGCAACTTATTTATTAAGTGATTTCGTTTCTCCTTTAATTAGAACTGGCCAATATCAAAAAGCAAAAGAATATGCCCAAAAAGTGATTGATGCTGACATGTATAACACTGGAGACTACCAATTTTTAAGGCATTATAATATTGTAGTAGCAAAACATTTAATGACTCTAGAATATGACAAAGCAATTGTGGAACTTGATAAATCAATAGAATTATATAGCTCCTCATCAATTGATAAAGAAAATACCGAAACGGAATTCATTGATGTATTAAGTTTAAAGGGATATGTTTTAGAAAAATTAAATCGTAACAAAGAAGCCAAAGCAGTATATGAACAATGTTTGGTGATTAATGACTTACAGCCAGACGTTCAAGATGCAATAAATGGACTTCAGAAAAAAACAACCATCCTCGCGGGTAATGATAAAACAGCACCAGAAATTCAATTGATTAGTCCCCAAGCAAGCCGCGGACTTCAAATTGTAGGCGATAATTCTAAAATTGAATTAATAGGTAAAGCCAAAGACCCTTCCGGCATTGCAACAGTAAGTATCAATGGCAAACCTGTTACTAAAATAGAGGAAGATGGGTTGTTCATTTCCTCCATTTCGCTTAAACCAGGAATCAATAGTATTGTCATCAATGCTACTGATAAAAAGGGCAATGCTATTTCTAAAACATTTACTGTAACAGGCAATGCTGTTGCTATGAAACAAGAAACAGAAATCATTATTCCTGTTTCAAATACTGAAACTGCCCCACAATTTCATGCACTATTGATTGCAGCAAACGACTATGTAGACCCTAAAATAGCCGACTTAGAAAATCCGGTGAAAGATGCTACAGAACTCAAAAACATCTTGCAAACAAACTACACATTCGCAGCAAAAAATATAGAAACTTTATATAATCAAAGCAGAGAAGAAATTATGCAGGCATTGGTTTTAAAAAGCAATGCAATGGGTGAAAATGACAACCTATTAATCTTTTATGCCGGACATGGGATTGCAGAAAAAGATAAGTTCGGTGATGTGGATGGATACTGGGTGCCTTCATCAGCTAAAAAAGGATTGAATGCTAGTTATATCTCAGCAGACGATATCAACAAGGCACTCAAACGTAGTAATGCCAAACATATATTAGTTGTTGCTGACGC
>JANOYH010000169.1:0-23863 GCA_031428775.1 Bacteroidota bacterium | reverse complement strand
CCAAGGTAGAGCTGCCTACTTTATACGACTGGGGGGATGTGACGTAGGTTGCGTTTGGTGCGACGTGAAAGATAGTTGGGACGCAACTTTACATCCTAAAAAAAGCATCACAGAAATTGTGGAACAAGCCGTTTTATTTCCGGGCCGATTGGCCGTGATCACTGGCGGAGAACCCTTATTACACAACCTTTCTGGCTTAACCTATGCACTGCACGCAGCAGGCTTTGAAACCAATATTGAAACATCTGGCTCTTCCCCAATAAGTGGTAACTGGAACTGGATCTGCTTATCTCCCAAAAAGTTCAAATCTCCCCTTCCAGAAATTGTTCCAATAGCACATGAATTAAAAGTTGTGGTCTTTAATAAACACGATTTTGATTGGGCAGAAACTTATGCAGCAAAAGTGAATCACCACTGCAAACTTTATTTGCAACCCGAATGGGATAAAAGGGAAGAAATCACGCCCCTGATTATTGAATATATTATGGCAAATCCTAAATGGGAACTAAGCTTACAAATCCATAAATACATTAACGTTCCTTAAGCATTTTACTGAATAAGAATTTTAACATCCCCGCTTTCCGTTTTTTACGAACTTGCTTGCATCAATATAACTATGAAGCAATTATTATTTTGCATAGGATTACTCTTTAATTTTTTTTCATTCGCACAGTCGTATAACCCCGATCAGGTTAAACCTAAAGCAATGGATCAATACGATAAAGCCGTTGAACTGCTCAAAATAGGAGAAGTTAAAGAGGCTATTCCAGTTTTGCAAAACTGCCTGATAATTGACAGCAATTTTGTAGACGCATACCTTTCCTTGGCTGCCGCATATGGACAACTCAAACAATATCCTGCAGCAGTTAAATTGTATGAAAGAGCTAAACAAAAAGACCCTCTTTATTTTCAAGTGTACCAACTACCCTATAGCATTAATTTAGCCGGAGATGGGCGTTTTCAGGATGCACTTGAAACGATTCAACAATTTTTATTGCTCCCTAAACTGAGCGATAAAAGTATCAATGCTGCCAACTTCAGAAAACGCTGTTATATTTTCGCCATCGACTATACCAGTAAACACCCCAACCAAGACAACTATACTTTTACACCCCTTAATTTAGGGGATAGTGTTAACTCCCGTTTTGCAGAATATTATCCTTCCGTTACCGTTACTGACAACAAATTAATTTTTACTAGAGCAGGAGATCACTCGAGAGAAGATTTTATGGAAACAAGTTTACATAAAAAAACTTTCTCCTTGGCAAAACCCATACAAGGAGACATCAATATAGAACCCAAAAAAGGCGCTATCACTGCATCGCAAGATGGTGAATGGATTCTATTTGCAGGTCAGTTTTCTGGTCAAGGATTTGGCAACTACGACATCTATAAATCTGTTTATACCCCACTTGGCTGGAGTGAACCCGAAAATTTAGGCGCCAATATTAACACCGATTTTTGGGAAAGTTCTCCCAGTTTGAGTCCAGATAATCGTGTCCTATTTTTCAGTAGCAGCAGACCCGGTGGCTTTGGTGGAAAAGACCTCTATAGCAGCTTTCGAAATGCCGAAGGGAAATGGACACCCGCAAGAAATATGGGACCCACCATTAATACCGCTGGCGATGAATTGGCACCTTTCATTCATCCCGATAATCAAACTGTTTATTATACTTCTAATGGTTTACCCGGTTATGGCGGATCCGACTTATACTTACTCAGAAAAAACACTGCAGGTGAATGGGGCTTACCTATCAATTTAGGCTATCCTATTAATACTATAGAAAACGAAGGCAGCTTAGCAGTTTCTGCAGATGGACTTACCGCTTATTATGCTAGTGATAGGGCCGATAGCAGGGGAGATCTAGACCTTTATCAATTTGAAATGCGACCAGACATTCGTCCCTTCAGAACCCTGTATGTGAAAGGCATTGTTACCGATAAAAAAACAACGAAAGGCCTTCCTTCAACTGTTGAACTTATCGACAATGAGAACAATACCGCTCTCATGAAAATTCAAACTGATGAGAAAGGAGAATACTTTATTACACTGCCGGTTGGTAAAGACTATACTTTTACAGTGAATAGAAAAGGCTTCCTTTTTTATAGTGAACTATATACCCTTCGCGAAAAAGAAGCAGATAGTGTGTATGTGAAAAATATTGCACTAGAACCCGTTTCACTCAATGCTAATTTTGTATTCAACAATATTCAATTTGCCAACAATTCATTTAGCTTACCAAATAGCGGTTTAATAGAACTCGACAAACTTTACCAAATCTTACAAGAAAACCCTTCCGTTAAAGTAGAAATTAGCGGGCATACTGATATTACGGGTAAGCATGAAGACAACCAACTACTTTCAACCAACCGTGCTAAAGCTATTGTAGATTACCTTATTTCAAAAGGCATCGATTCCAAAAGACTCAACTACAAAGGTTATGCAGCTACTAAACCTTTAGCTGATAATAATACAGATGCGGGAAAAGCCAAAAACAGAAGGACTGAATTTACCATTATCGGTCTCTAATTTTTCTGCCAAAATATTTCTTGACCTATAAAAAATAAGTACAAAAATCATTTTAGTGCATACTAAAATGATTTTTGTTTTTTGCCCCTATTTTTTCACTGGATTGTTGGATATTTCTTTCATGGATAACCAACTACTTTACCAGATTGCACTGACCATGATCCCTGAAATTGGTTGCATACACGCTAAAAATCTTTTAGACAATTTTGGCTCCGCTGCTAATATTTTTAATGCCAAAAAAAAAGACCTCGCACAATTGACTGGCATTGGAGAAATCAGGGCTAAAAATATCAAGAATTTTAGCAATTTTAATGCCGCTGAAAAGGAAATTCAGTTTTTGAAAAAAAATGGTTTTCAGTCGCACTTCATTTTATCCCCTCAATATCCAAATAGACTTATCCACTGCAATGACGCACCAATTCTACTTTACTATCAGGGCAATGCCAACTTGAATGAAAAAAGGATCATTAGTATTGTGGGTACTAGAAATCATAGCGACTATGGCAAGCAAATCACCGAACAATTTATCAGTGAATTACCTAAAGAAAATGTACTCATTATTAGCGGCTTGGCCTATGGCATTGATGCCATAGCTCATAGGGCTTGTTTGAAATACCAAATTCCTACTATTGGCGTTTTGGCTCATGGATTGGATATGCTATATCCCTACCAACATCGGTCACTCGCAAAAGACATGGTAAGCCATGGTGGTTTACTCACAGAATTCAGAAGAAATACTTTGCCAGAAAAATTCAACTTTCCACAAAGAAACAGAATTGTAGCAGGCCTATCAGACGTCACCCTTGTGATAGAAACAGCCATAAAAGGTGGCAGTATGATTACGGCTAACTTGGCATTTGGTTATGATAAGTTCGTGGTTGCTTTAACGGGTAAATTTACTGATGCAAAAAGCAAGGGCTGTTTAGCATTGATAAAAAATAATATTGCAGCACCCTTTACAGGTACCGAAGATTTTTTTACACTCTTGGGATGGGATCAACAAAAAAAACCGGGTAATCCACAAAGACAACTATTTTATGAACTTAGTAAACAGGAGGCCATCATCATGGAATTGTTGAAAGACCAACTTCCAAAATCATTTGATGAACTACACTTAAAAAGCGCCATGAGTTCTAGCGCCGTTGCTGCAGCAGTTTTAAACCTTGAATTGAATCAGGTGATTCAGGCATTACCCGGTAAAATGTTTCAACAATTAGCCTAGTATTACCATACTTTCTTTAAAGTTGTTAGACTAAGAAGCATTGCACCCTATTCTGCTATTACCTCATAAACCTGATTCTTTTTTATTTTATCGGCTTGCTTGCGCCAGAAAAATAATAGCAACAATCCAATCATCGCTAGTGTAGCAGACAATAAAAATGTATACTTGAAATTTTCGTGCTTGTTTTGATAAATCATTGCAGAAAACAATGCACCCAAACCTATCCCCGCTTCTAGTGCTATATACATAGAACCAATAGCCCTACCCCTATTTTTATCATCACATAAGTCAACCGTCCAAGCAGTGATAGTTGGACCAATAGTACCCCAACTCATGCCAAAAACGCCTGCTCCAATCATTACCAAAATTACCGTATTGGCAACAGATAATATAAGCAATGAAATGATCAAGATGATGGTCGTATAAACCAATACAAGTATTCTTCCATGTTTATCAGATGCCTTATTGGCCACCAGCCTTACCAATAAAGAAGTAACAGTAAACATCGCAAAAAATAAGCCCTTGTTTTGTATCCCAATCCAATCACTTAAGTCAGGTGCTACGGTAATAGTGCATCCATAAGAAAAACATAGAAGAAACATAATCAATGCTGGCTTTATAGAACTGCGTTCAAATATTTCATGATACTTAATATGCAAATGTTTTACACTAAATTTTTCTGGCTGCTGCAAAGTTTCTTTCACATTATATAATATTCCCACAGACCCCAAAGCCAAAGCTGACGAAACATAAAACATGACATTGTAGGAATAATAATTGACCAATAAGCTCCCCAAAATTGGCCCAACTGACATACCCACTGTATAGCCAATAGATAATGCACCCAAGGCCTCCCCTCTTCTTGATTCGTGTACTACATCTGCAGCATATGCAGATGTGGCAGTAGGTTTGAATCCAGTTGAAAACCCATGAAAAAATCTGAGTAAAAGAAATCCAGAAACAGAGGTTAATACTGGATACAACAAACTGCAGATTACACAAACCAAAGAACCGAAGATCATTACTGGAACGCGTCCTACTTTGTCGGTTAGTTTACCACTAAATGGCCGAGATATTCCTGCCATCAACGTAAATAAGGCAATGATCAATCCCTTGTATTCCGCTCCACCCAAACCAGTTAAATAAGCAGGCAACTCAGGAATCATCATGGAGAAACTGGCAGAAAACAGAAAGTTGCTCAAACAAAGTAAACCAAATTGGAACGTGAACAAGGGTGCATCTATAGCATGTAATGCTTTATTCATAGCAACAAAACTAAAGATTCGCAAAACAAAAAATTGTTTTGGAACTGAAAAGGCCATTTTCCTATCTTTGCACATGGCAATAAGAAACAGTTCCAAAAGCACCAACGCTTCAAATTCCAGATTATTCGGAGAAGGACTCACTTTCGATGATGTATTATTAATGCCTGCTTATAGTCAGGTATTACCAAGAGAAGTAGACATTCGTGCAAACCTTACCAAAAATATTATTCTCAATGTTCCCATGCTCAGTGCAGCCATGGACACTGTTACTGAAGCTAATCTGGCTATTGCTTTGGCGAGAGAAGGTGGACTAGGAATCCTACATAAAAACATGAGTATTGAACGCCAAGCTGAGCAGGTACGAAAAGTTAAACGAAGCGAGAGTGGCATGATCATTGACCCTATTACATTATTAGTAGATGCAACAATTGGAGACGCTTTGCATTTGATGAAAGAGAATAAAATTGGGGGTATTCCGATTGTAGATGCTGGACAAAAATTAGTGGGAATCCTTACCAACCGCGACCTCCGTTTTGAGACAAACAAAAAGAGAAAAGTGGCCGAAGTGATGACAAAAGAAAAACTCATCACAGCACCAGAAGGTACAGATTTAAAAAAGGCAGAGAATATTCTACGCAATTATAAAATAGAGAAACTTCCTGTAGTAAATAAACAAGGCAAGCTCATTGGACTCATCACCTATCGAGACATTTTGCAAATTCGCAAAAACCCAAACGCCTGTAAAGACAGCTTGGGAAGATTATTGGTAGGTGCCGCCTTGGGCATCACAACTGATTTGCTTGATAGAGCCGCTGCTTTACAATATGTTGGTGTAGATATTGTAACACTGGATAGCGCACACGGTCATAGTAAAGGCGTGATTGAAGCATTAAAAAGATTGCGTAAAAATTTTAAAAACCTACAAATCATAGCTGGAAATGTAGGTACCGCAGAAGGCGCTTTAGCACTGGCTGCTGCAGGTGCAGATTGCGTTAAAGTGGGTATTGGACCAGGCTCAATTTGTACCACGCGTATTGTTGCAGGCGCAGGAGTTCCACAACTTACCGCAGTAATGGAAGCGAGCAATGCATTGCGTTCTAAAGGCATTCCTGTAATTGCCGACGGCGGCATCAGGTACACTGGGGATATGGTTAAAGCATTGGCTGCTGGAGCTAATATTGTAATGATGGGGTCTGTATTTGCTGGGGTGGAAGAAAGTCCGGGCGAAACCATCATCTTCGAAGGAAGAAAATTCAAAGAATATCGCGGCATGGGTAGCTTAGGCGCTATGAGTCAGGGAAGCGGCGACCGATATTTTCAAGACGTTGAAGAAGATATCAAAAAATATGTGCCAGAAGGCATTGAAGGAAGGGTCGCTTATAAAGGAACACTTAGTGAAATAGTTTACCAATATGTGGGTGGATTAAGGGCCGGTATGGGCTATTGTGGTGCAGCTTCCATCAAAGAATTACAAAATGCAAAGTTTGTAAAAATCACTAATGCAGGCATGAAAGAAAGCCATGCACATGATGTAGATGTTACCAAAGAAGCACCCAACTATAGCAAAAAATAAAATTCAAGTGTTTGAAAAAAACAATCAATATAGTATGGAGTGCCGTTTCAGGTATATTATTGTATGCAGCATGGCCTGTTTCTCCCTTATTTTTTTTGGTATTTTTTGCTTTTTGTCCACTGTTATACCTGGCAGAAAACACACAGAAAAAAGTTACTTTTTTCTGGCAAGTCTTTTTTGCCATGCTGCTATGGAACGCTGGCACTACCTGGTGGATTTGGAATAGCACAGACATTGGCAGTATTGCTGCAATCATTGCCAATAGCTTATTAAAGTGTTTGCCTTGGTGGGGTTATTTTGGTTTACGCAAAAAAACTAGCAAGACCCTTAGCTATATTGGTTTAATTACCTATTGGATGCTATTTGAATACATCCATTTAAACTGGCAACTTAGTTGGCCTTGGCTCAGTTTGGGAAATGTTTTTGCTTCAAATACCATCTGGATTCAATGGTATGAATTTACAGGAATCAGTGGTGGAACACTATGGGTATTATTGACCAATATCCTAATCTATGAGCTTATAAAAGTTATCAAGCAAGACGAAAGCTTTAGTAAAATTGTGGTGAAAACACTGCCCATCATTATCATTCCATTGGTTTTTTCTTTTTATAATCTCTTTACTTATCTCAATAAGGGATTTACAAAACCTACTGAATTCAATGTTGTCATTGTTCAACCAAATATTGATCCCTATCAGAAATTCAATCAGAGCCTAGCTGCTGAACAAATCAATCAACTCATTTCCCTATCTGAAAAAGAAATAGATAGTGCAACCCGATTAGTGGTATGGCCTGAAACTGCTTTGAGTGTGGCCGACTGGCAAAATCATGTTCGTGACAATATTTATTATCAACCCGTTTTTGACTTTGTAAAAAGACATCCAGAAATTGCACTGATTTCAGGTGTGGAAACTTTTAAAAGTTATACAGAAAGAACAGCTACCCCTACTGCAAGAAAGAATGAAAATGACGAATACTACGATGCTTTCAATGCCGCAGTTTATATACGTTCAAACGAAAGTTTGCAATTTTATAATAAAAGCAAACTGGTGCCAGGAGTGGAATCACTCCCTACATTTCTAAATTTCATGGGTCCCGTTTTTGAAAAATTTGGTGGCACTACAGGCGGATATGGAAGGTCTGATTCTACAGCCATTTTTCAATCACCAGCCAATCCCTATATTGCAGCCCCTATTATCTGTTACGAAAGTATTTATGGGTCTTATGTGAGCAATTATGTTAAGAAAGGTGCGAACATTTTAACCATCATCACCAACGATGGCTGGTGGGGAAATACCCCAGGTCATTTGCAACACTTAGCGTATGCGCGTTTAAGGGCAATAGAAACAAGGCGATGGATAGCGAGAAGTGCCAATACTGGCATTTCAGCCATAATAGACGACAATGGCAATATATTGGAACCCAAAGCATGGAACACTGCCGCTACAATCAAATACCCGATTCCTACAAATGAACAAATTACCTTTTATGTTCGTTATGGAGACTGGCTATATCAACTAGCTTCCTTGTTAGCAATGCTCCTGATTTTATACCAGATTTATTTAATGCTACTTGAAAAGAAACTGATTTAAAAACAACTATGCAAAAAAGTATTCCATATCAATCAGGCATTATTTCTTATAGAAAAATTGGTATGGGAAACCCAATTATTTACTTACATGGTTTTGGAGAAGACAGTCATGTATGGGACAAGCAAATTAATTTTCTGGAACAACATTGTCAACTTATTATTCCTGATTTACCCGGAACAGGTAAATCGAGTTTATTGGAAGGCAACAAAGTTAGCATTTCAGATTATGCAGAGGCTATTCTGTCCATTTTGCAAGCAGAAGGCATTCAAACTTGCATTATGCTGGGTCATAGTATGGGAGGTTATATTACCCTTGCATTTGCTGAAAAATATGCACCCTATTTGAGTGCATTTGGTTTGATCAATAGTACCGCTTTTGCAGATAGCCCTGAAAAAAAACAAACTCGCTTAAAGGGTATTGATTTGATGGAACAATATGGCGCAGCACCCTTTCTTAAAAATACCATCCCAAATCTATTTGCAAATCAATACAAAGAATCCAATCCCGACCAAGTGATGGAATTCATTCATGCATCTTCATCCATAGCAACAAAAACCTGTCAGCAATATTTTCAAGCAATGATGAACCGACCTGATAGAACAGAAATATTGAAAAGCAACCACTTACCTATATTATTCGTTTTGGGAACAGATGATATAGCCGCACCTTTAATAGACCTTCAATTACAAATTCATTTGCCTTTGAAACCAACCATTCATATTCTTGAAAAAGTTGGACACATGACAATGATGGAAGCTACAGATCAACTAAATGAGTACCTGTTGGATTTTATTAGTACTAAATAAATTAAATGCATGAGGAAAACCCTCTTTGCGATATTATTAGTTTGTTTCAGTTTCCCAGCAATTGCTAGGCATATTGCAGGCGGAGAAATGTTTTATGAATACTTATCTCCTGGTACTGGCGGTAATACCAGCCTCTATAGATTTACCCTTCGTTTGTTTAGAGATTGTCAGTCGTCCGGCCCCCTACTCCAAAATGAAAACGTAAACCTGGGCATTTACGAAGGCACCCAATTAGCACAGACCTTACACCTGCCTTTGCAGAATGATGTGACTACCATACAGCTTAATACATCCACCTTTCCTTGTCTCACAGGCGCTCCACGTGTTTGCTATGAATTAGCCATTTATAGTAGCACACTTGAATTACCCAATAATATTAATGGATATACCCTTTCACGAATTGGTTGCTGTAGGGTTGATGGAATTACCAATATTGGTGGATCAAGAAATATAGGGAGCAACTATGTTACTAAAATTCCAGGTACCGCTAATTTGCCCTTTGGCAAAAATAGTAGTCCCCAATTCTATATCAGAGATACCGCATTAGTTTGCACCAATAAAACTTTCACACTCGACTTTGGTGCTTCCGACCCTGATGGAGACAGCCTTACTTACACTTTCTGTGATGCCTATGGTTCTGCAAGTGGAAGCAATAATGCGCCCCCCCCAAATAACCTCTCCCTTTCACCATTATTTTATTCAAGCCCCTTTTCGGGATCCTCTCCACTAGGATCTAGTGTTACGATTAATCAGAGCTCTGGTATCATTAGTGGTGTTGCCCCTAGCCAAGGTTATTATGTGGTAAATGTTTGTGTCATTGAATGGAGAGAAGGCAAACCATTTTCAGAGCACCGAAAAGATTTTATCATGCAGGTACAGGACTGCAATTTGATTGAAGCTGCACTTCCAGAAAAAATAATTCAATGTGATAGTTTAACCGTTTTTTTTGACAATCAATCTGGTGCTTCTGGTATCACCTCTTATAAATGGGAATTTGGGGAACCTTCCTCTAGCAGTAATTTATCTTCTGACCCTACTGTTTTTCACAAATACGCTGATACTGGAAGATATATAGCTAAACTAACAGTAACGGGACCTAGAGGCTGTATTGGAATGGATAGCACTTTAGTATTAGTATATCCGGGATTTTTCCCAAAAATGGATATTGTTGGTAGCTGTGTTACGAACCCTTATCAATTCAAAGACATGAGTACAACAGCTTATGGAAAGATTAGTGCAAGGCAATGGGACTTTGGTGATGAATTTTCCAATACAGACACTTCCAGTTTAGCACAGGTCAGTTATAAGTATAGTAGTCCACTCATCCGAACAGTTCAAATGATTGTTGAAAGCAGTAAAGGGTGTATTGCTACCGTACAACAACAAATAAATGTGCGGTTAAATCCAGTGTTACAATTAGATTTCAGAGACACCTTGATTTGCAGTATTGACACACTTAGTTTGGGCGTTCAAGGTACAGGTATCTTTTCTTGGCTACCCAATAAAAATATCCTTTATGCTGATAGTTCTCGTCCACTGGTATTTCCCAAAACCACGAGCACTTATTATGTAAATCTGAATGACAATGGATGCATTGGGTCTGACTCTATCAAAGTAAATGTGCTGAATTCAATCAGCGTAAACCTTGGTCCAGATTCATCTATTTGTAAAACAGATACTTTTCATTTGCGTGCTGCTACACAGGGACTAGGTTTTCAATGGAAGGCCAATACTGGCGAGTCGGTTTCAGCTGTAAAATTCCCTTTGATACAACCACTCGTTAATACCCAATATAATGTGATTGCCAATTTAGGAAAATGCCTAGCACTGGATTCCATTTTTATAAGAGTTGCTCCTTACCCTATCTCCATCACTGCACCAGATACCAGTATTTGTACTGGTTACAAAGTGCAATTGAATGCCTCAATTGTTGGCAGTTCTTTTAGATGGACTCCCAATAATAGTTTGATTAATCCCAATAGTTTAAACCCTATAGCGGGACCTTCCAAAACTACCGCTTACATTTTAACTGTTTCAGATACTGTTGGTTGTGTTAAAAACGTCAGTGATACGCTCTTAGTAACTTTAGTTCCCACCATTAAAGCCTTCGCAGGAAGAGATACTACTATTGTTGTAGACCAATCACTTCAGTTAAATGCAAGTGGGGGCAGTAGTTATTTATGGAACCCAATTACAGGCCTCAATGATCCCAATATTGGCAATCCAATTGCCCTTTTACCATTAGACGTTGATAGTATCAAATACACGGTAAAAGTTATAGGAGATGCAGGCTGTTTTAATACGGATGACATTAAAGTAAAAGTGTTTAGAACTGGACCAGAAATATTTGTACCCTCAGGATTTACGCCTAATTACGACAACAAAAATGACCTATTAAAACCCATCACAGTTGGTATAGAGAAGTTTCACTATTTCAGTGTTTATAGTAGATGGGGGCAAGTTTTATATACAACAACAGAGATAGGTAAGGGCTGGGATGGCATGTACAAAGGCACAAAGCAACCCAGTGGCACCTATGTTTATGCTGCTGAAGGAGTAGACTATAAAGGGAAAATTGTATTTAGAAAAGGTACCGTTGTGCTAATTCGCTAAATATTTCCCCATTTCAAAAAGCAGCAGCAAATCAAATTTAATGCTCTTTTAAAAGTTGTTGTAAGCCCGTTAAAATAAATTGATTGTGAACAACAGGGGCCAACAATCAGTATTTTTATTGCGCAAAATGATGAGACTATTCAAGCTATTTGGACAACTGTATGTTAATTTGACACTTTTTTCATTTAAAAAAGTTGTTTCCTATTGTGCAATGGTGTGTCTTTTATTTACTACTATTCAAACAAAAGCCAATCACTTAAAAGGAGGATGGATTCAATATGAATATGTTGGCCCAGGCGTAGCCCCCAATAGTTCTATCTATACTATTACCGTAAAACAGTATCTAGATTGTAGCTCTACTGCTCAACAAAGAGACAACCAAGTATACCTTGGCATTTTTGATGGTATAACAAATGTTCAAATTGGCACTACACTTAGCATTCCATTAAGTGGAACAGACCGTCCAAATAAAACAAATTTTAGCAGTTGTTTAAATAATCCGCCTGTAGGAAGAATTTGTTATTTTATTGATAGATATACAACCACCGTAGAACTACCCAACAACATAGGTGGCTATGCTTTGTCCGTACAAAGATGTTGCAGAATTGCCAATATTGTAAATGTTGGTGTCAATTCAAGCACTATTGGAATCACTTACACAAATAAAATTCCTGGAACCATTAATGGAATAGATTATTCAAAAAACTCAAGCCCTGTCTTTGCACAAAAAGACACTGTCATCGTTTGTTTTAAAACAGCTTTTGAATTTGATTTCGGCGCAACCGACAAGGATACAGACTCTTTGAGTTATGAATTTTGTGATGGATTGATAGGTGGAAATTCTGGAGCTTCCGGCGCTCAACCCAATCCACCTTCATCAGCACCTTATAGCAATGTACCTTATAATATTGGATATGGAGGAATGACACCAATGGGCTCACAAGTTATTATCAATCCAATAACCGGACTAATTACAGGAACGGCACCAAATAATATTGGTGATTATATTGTAGCAGTTTGTGCCAAAGAATATAAAAACGGCGTACTGATTGGCATTACTAGAAAAGAGATCCATATTACGGTGGCCGATTGTTCTTTGTCAGCCGCTGCACTTAAACCATCTTACATTACTTGCAATGGATTCACCATGACTTTTCAAAACGAATCCTTGAATGCAAATGTTAGTAATTATCAGTGGGATTTTGGAGAAACAAAATTTCCCTCAACAAATAATTCTTCTGCACCCACTCCTACACACACTTATAGAGATACTGGAGTATATCAAATGAAACTTGTGGTAACAAGTAGCGGTGGTTGTAAAGATTCTGCAACAGCTGAAGTAAGGGTGTTCCCTGGCTTTGTTCCTGATTTTATCATTCAAGGAAACTGCTATATCAATCCTTATCAATTTAAAGATAGAACCACCACGGCCTACGGTATTGTGAATAGTTGGAGATGGGATTTTGGCGACATTAGTAGCACAGCAGATACTGCTAGAAGCAAAGACAGTGCCTGGCTTTTCACGAATGCGCAAACGGTTCAAGCGTCTTTAATTGTAAGCAATAGCAAGGGCTGTATTGATACCCTTACAAAATCTTTTTTGATACCAGATAAACCATCACTGAACTTAGCATTTAAAGACACACTAATTTGTAGTATTGATACTTTACAATTACGAAGTCTGGTTGGTGCTGGTAATATAAAATGGACAGTAAGCAATACACTCAGCAGACTAAGAATATTAAATGACACTACGGCATCACCACTGGTGTATCCGATTGACTCTACACAATATTTTGTAAGTATCAATGACAATGGATGCATAAATACTGATACAGTTCGGGTAAATGTATTGCCTTTTATTGCAGTGGAAGCAGGATTGGATTCCACCATTTGTAGAACTGATACCCTACAATTAAAACCCATCAGTCAGGCATTGAGTTATTTGTGGCGAAGTTCTACTGGCGAGGTTGTTGCCAATACAAAATATCCGTTGGTACATCCTTTACAAAATACTAGGTATTATGTAACGGCTAACCTTGGAAAATGTCAAGCTGTTGATTCTGTTTTCTATAGAGTTGCACCTTACCCAGTAGCTGCAATTGGTGTAGATACCATTATCTGTTATGGATCTCGTGTACAATTACAAGGTTTTGTTGTGGGTGCTAGTTTTAGTTGGACTCCCACAACTTCTTTACTCAATGCAAGTACCGTACAACCCATAGCAGGGCCTACAAAAACCACTGCTTATATACTAACCTCTAACGATACAGTTGGATGTGCCAAACCCGTTAGTGATACGGTAGTTGTTACGGTGATACAGCCCTTTAGGGTGTTTGCAGGAAATGATACCAGCATTATTGCCGATCAACCGCTACAATTAAATGCTACTGGCGCAGTTAGCTATCAATGGAGTCCTGCTACTGGTCTCAGTGATCCCACCATTGCCAATCCAATTGTTGTATTGGACAAATCGGTTGATTCCATTTTGTATTCACTAACGGCTTTTGACATTAATGGATGTTTCGCAAAAGATGCGATAAAAGTTCGGGTCTTTCATTCCGAACCAGATATACTAGTGCCTTCAGCATTCACACCCGATGGTGATGGAAAAAATGATGTCATCAGACCCATCACTATAGGCATTACTAAACTGGATTATTTTAGTATTTATAACAGGTGGGGACAACAAGTTTTTATGACATCTGAATTAGGCAAAGGATGGGACGGCATTTTCAATGGCAGCAAACAATCTGCTGGTGCTTATGTTTATACAACCGAAGGAACAGATTATTTAGGTAAACGCATTGTCAGAAAAGGAACCGTTGTGCTAATAAGATAATACAGTTTTTAAAAAGATATGTTTCAACTGTTTCAGTAACTTTATACCTACTAATAGAAATCAACTTTATGTCTAAAATCGTACTCATTACAGGCGCTAGTTCTGGATTTGGAAAAGCTATTGCAGAAAAATTTGCTTCAGAGAAATGGAACTGTATCATCACAGGTAGAAGAGCGGAAAAGTTGAATGACTTTGCAAATGAACTTAGGTTAACATACCAAATAGAAGTGCTGCCACTGGTATTTGATGTACAAGATAGAACCGCTGTATTCAGTAATCTTCAGGGCTTACCAACTACTTGGAAAAATATTGATGTACTCATTAACAACGCTGGTCTTGCACTTGGCCGAGATAGCTTTGAAAATGCAAACCTAGACGATTGGGAAACCATGCTGGATACCAATGTTAAAGGGGTGATGTATGTTACCAAAGCAATTCTTCCTTTTATGACCGAAAGAAAACGAGGCCATATTATCAATATCGGGTCTACCGCCGGTGTAGAAGTATATAAAGAAGGGAATGCTTATTGCGCCAGCAAACACGCAGTTGCTGCCCTAAGTAAATCCATGCGAATTGACTTACTCCCTTATGGAATAAAAGTTACCTTGATTCATCCTGGTGCCGCTGAAACAGAATTTTCTTTGGTTCGATTTAAAGGAGATGAATCAAAAGCCGGATTAGTGTATGATGGATACAAAGCCTTACAAGCAAAGGATGTAGCAGATATTGCTTTCTTTAGCACTACCCTTCCAGCACATGTTTGTATCAATGAAATGGTAGTGACTTGTTTGGCTCAAGCCAATTCATTTTACTTACAAAAATAACACTATAAAAATATTTTTTTACTTAACCGAGAAGGGCTTTAAATGATAACTACCCGAAATCAATCTCAGTATTATCGCCAATATTGAGACTCCTACTCAACCCTTTTACAGAAGCGTCACTACCAATCAATGAATTGTCTAATACCACTTCATATAAGTTGGTGTATGAGCCAATGATACTATCTCGCACAATAGAATGCTTGATGGAAGTATTGGCCCCAATGGCTACGTGCGGACCAATAATGGAATTTGATATCTCACATCCCGGTGCTATACTTACCGGTGGAATGATAATAGTATTGATGTAACCATGATCGTAGGTAGTATTACCACCCGACTTTTTTAAGAGTGTTGCATTGCTTTCTAAAAGGGTATCTTTCTTGCCACAGTCGAACCAATTTTTCACTTTAAAAGGTTGAAACTTTGCCCCTCTTTTTATCATACATTCTAGAGCTTCTGTAAGACTATATTCGCCTTTAGCATTTGCATTGGTTTCAAAAAGATGGTGCAAACACTGGTATAAAATTTCTGTTTCTTTTATTTTATACAAACCCACTAAAGCCATATTGCTTTTTGGTATGGCTGGCTTTTCCACTACTTGCTCAATAAAGCCGTCCTCACTAAAGGAAGCCACCCCAAAATTACGAGGGTCTTCTACTTTTTTTATGCCAAGCATACTAAACTCACTTTCCAAAACTTCTCTTACGTCGTACTCACATACGGTATCGCCCAAAACAACAAACACTTCATCCGTACCAACAATACTTTCTGTAAGTTCAATGGCATGGCCCGTACCCTGCCGTTCGTTTTGATGTACAAAATGGGTGGTGAGATTGGGATAGGTTTGGGTTACATAATCCTGAATTTTTTCACCCATATAACCCACTATAAAAATAAACTCTTGAATGCCTGCTTCGTGTAATTGGTCAACAATAAAACTCAAAATCGTTTTACCTGCAATTGGAATCAATGCCTTAGGTTGGGTATAGGTATGTGGCCTAAGTTTAGTACCCGCACCGGCAACCGGAATTATCGCTTTCATATCTCTAAATTTAAGAAGGAATTTCAATAGCACCATCCATAATACATTTTAATTATATATTATTTACACATCCTTCAATTCCGCAAAATTATAAAAAACTAACTAGAAGGCAAGTTTTGTGGATATTCTAAGATTTACAAGTAATTTTGCCGCAAATTATCTAACCCATGCAAAGAGATACACTTGTTTTTGACATCATCAATCAGGAATTAGCCCGCCAACGTCGTGGAATTGAGCTCATTGCTTCTGAAAACTTCACCAGTTTACAAGTTATGCAGGCTTCTGGTTGTGTGATGACCAATAAATATGCAGAAGGCTATCCAGGCAAAAGGTATTATGGCGGATGTGAGATTGTTGACAAAACAGAACAACTGGCTATAGATCGCTTAAAAGCCATTTTTAATATAGCATACGCTAACGTACAGCCACATAGCGGTGCGCAAGCCAATGCTGCTTTAATGTTAGCCATTCTTCAACCTGGCGACGCTATATTAGGCCTTGATTTGAGTATGGGCGGACATTTAACACACGGTTCTGCAGTGAATTTTAGTGGTAAATTATACAAACCACATTTTTATGGCGTAGTCAAAGAAACCGGCTTAGTAGATTATGACATGCTAGAAGCACAAGCAAGAGCCGTTAAACCCAAACTAATTATTTGTGGCGCTAGTGCTTATAGTAGGGACTGGGACTTTGCTCGAATCCGCAAAGTAGCTGATGAAGTTGGTGCTTTTGTTATGGCTGATATTGCACATCCTGCTGGATTAATTGCAAAAGGACTATTAAATTCTCCATTTGAACACTGTCATTTTGTTACTTCTACTACGCACAAAACTTTACGCGGACCAAGAGGTGGTGTAATTATGATGAAGTCTGATGTGGAAAATTCATTTGGATTGAAAGACGTGAAAGGTAATTTACGCATGATGAGTAACTTGATAGATATGGCCGTTTTTCCCGGAACACAAGGCGGACCATTAGAACATATCATTGCAGCAAAGGCGATTGCTTTTGGAGAAATATTGACCGATGAGTTTTTGGTGTACCAACAACAGGTTCAAAAAAATGCACAAGCAATGGCCAAAGCATTTACCGATAAAGGATATGAAATCATTAGCGGCGGTACCGATAACCATTTGATGCTGATTGACCTGCGCAACAAAAATATTAGTGGTAAAAAAGCGGAACAAGTTTTGGGTCATGCAGATATTACTGCAAATAAAAACATGGTTCCATACGATGACAAATCTGCATTTGTTACTTCCGGTATTCGCTTTGGTGTAGCTGCAATTACTACAAGAGGTATGCTCGAAAACGATATGCAATTTGTGGTAGACGCTATTGACAAGTCTTTAATGAATGCAGATGATGCAGCCATATTAGGCGGTGTTAAACAACAAGTGAATGCATTTATGGAGCAATTTATATTATATCCAGAACTTGGGTAATTTAAATTGGCAATCAGCATTCGGATATTTTAATAATAGTATTTTTTTAATCCTACAAAAATTATAGCATGATACAACGCATTCAAACTATTTGGTTATTGCTAGCTGCAGTATTGGGTTTCACATCACTGAAAACTGCTTTTTTTATTGGAAGTATAGCCAATGAGCCTGCTACAGAACTTTCCGGTATGAGTTCAGTTTCTCTAATGATTGCAACCATTGTAACAGCTACCATTACTACTGTTTCCATTTTCATTTATAAAAACAGGGCTACCCAATTGAAAATGGTTTTGGCTGCCATCACACTGAGCATTCTGACCATAGTACTTTACTATATGGCAGTATCTAAATACAGAGTAGGCGGGCTAGCCCTTTGGAGTTTAGTACCCATTGTTGTTCCCGTATTTTTAATACTAGCTGCCATAGGCATTTACAAAGACGATAAATTAGTAAAAAGTACAGATAGATTACGCTAAAAAAATTTATAAGTATTGCCCCGTTCTGCTTTCTTTATTTTTTTTCAATCCACTTGGAATACCCGCATACACCAATGACCCACCACCATCGCCCGCTTCTGGGCCAAGGTCTATTACCCAGTCGGCCGATTTAATCACATCTGTATTATGTTCAATCACAATCAGTGAATGTCCTTGTTCAATTAATGCATTGAAGGAAGCCAATAACTTTTTAATGTCATTAAAATGTAAGCCTGTTGTTGGCTCATCAAAAATAAATAAGAGGTGCCCTATACCTTTGCCTTTCCCAAGAAAACTAGCTAGTTTAACACGCTGTGCTTCGCCACCACTGAGGGTGTCACTACTTTGACCGAGTTTGATATATCCCAATCCTACGTCCTGCAATGGCTGTATGGCATTTTTGATGGATTTCTCCTCTGCAAAAAATTCAATGGATTCGTCAACACTCAATTCAAGTAGTTCATAAATGCTTTTTCCATTAAACTGTACTTCAAGCACTTCTTCTTTAAAACGCTTGCCACCACAAGATTCACAGGTCAAATGTACATCAGCCAAAAACTGCATTTCTACCACTTGCTCACCTTCCCCTTTACAAGTATCACACCTTCCTCCGTCTACATTAAATGAAAAATGCTTGGGTTGAAAACCACGCATTTTAGCAAGTGGCTGCTTTGAATACAATTCGCGAATGCTATCGTATGCTTTAATGTATGTAACCGGATTACTCCTACTTGATTTACCAATTGGATTCTGGTCAATCATTTCAATTTGCGAAATATAATCTACATCACCGGTGAGGGCTTTATGCAAGCCAACTTTTTCTGAATACTCCCCCTTAATTTTATTAATTGCAGGATACAATACTTGCTTTACGAGTGTTGTTTTTCCGCTTCCACTTACGCCAGTAACCACACAAAGTAAGTTGAGCGGAAACTCAACGGTAATATCTTTTAAGTTATGCTGTCTTGCATTTTCAACTTTGATACTCCTATTCCATTTACGCAAAGTTTTGGGCACTTCAATACACAATGTTCCATTTAGGTATTTTCCAGTAAGACTTTTTGGATTGGCAATCAATTCGTCATAATTACCTACGGCTACTACCTCCCCACCTAAGTGCGAGGCAAGTGGCCCCATGTCAATAATATAATCCGCTTCACGCATCATCATCTCGTCGTGTTCTACTACTACTACCGTATTACCAAGGTCTCGTAAAGCTTTTAATACATTGATTAAACGCACGGTATCTCGCGAGTGTAAACCAATTGATGGTTCGTCTAAAATATACAGTGAGTTGGTTAAATTACTTCCAAGGCTTCGAGTTAATTGTATCCTTTGACTTTCTCCACCACTCAATGTATTAGCTAGTCGGTTTAAAGTAAGATATCCCAAACCCACATCCAGTAAGGTTTGTATGCGTTGATGGATCTCTAATAAAATTCTTTTGGTGAGTGCAGTGTCACTTTCTGAAAGTTGCAAAGCATTAAACCATTGTTTCAAATCTTTCACTTGCCACGCACAAAGTTCTCCAATATGTTTACCCCCTACTTTCACATAGAGTGCTTCTGGTCTTAACCTATAACCATTGCAATCTGGACAATTGGTTCTACCCCTATACCTGCTCAATAAAACCCTATATTGAACTTTATACAGGTTGGCTTCTACTTCCTTAAAAAAATCATCAATACCCAGCACTGGGCTTGCTCCTTTCCACAATTGTATGTATTGTTCCTTTGATAAATCAATGATTGGCTTGTGAATAGGGAAACCAATTTTTGTGGCCCCTTTAATAAATTGTTCTTTCCACCATCCCAACTTTTCCCCTTTCCAAGGCGCAATGGCACCTTCAAATAAACTCAATCGTTTATCTGGAATTACTAGGTCTGTATCAATCCCTAAAACCTGACTAAATCCTTCACAAGTAGTACAAGCACCAAAGGGATTATTGAATGAAAACAGATTGGGAACAGGTTCTTCAAATTGAATACCATCCAACTCAAAACGATTGCTAAAATGCAAAAGTTCTTGGCCATTCACTTCCACATACATTTCAGCTTCCCCTTCATAAAATGCTGTTCCAATACTATCTGATATTCGGTGCAAATCGTCTTCATCAAAATCTTTCACAACTATACGATCAATTAATACGTGAAAGGATTTGTCTTTTTTACCTTTATATGAAAATTTGTCCAGTTCTTGATCTGAAAGTGCTAACATTTCTTCTATCCTCAAAATTACTGGTGCTGTTTTGGCGTCAGCACTACGTTGATACATTCTCGCAAAGCCTTTCTGCATCAGTATTTGAAGCTCCTCTTTGGCTACTCTGTTCGCATGCTGTTTAAATGGCACCAATATCACTAACTTGGTACCAATGAGCATCCCTTTAATCTGGTTAACTACATCTACCACTTCGTCTTTCTTTACTTCCCTTCCACTAATAGGCGAAATGGTTTTTCCCGCACGAGCATATAAGAGACGCATATAATCATAGATCTCGGTCATACTACCCACTGTACTCCTTGGAGTACGCGTAATGACCTTTTGTTCAATGGCAATAGCTGGACAAAGCCCCTTTATATAATCCACATCTGGCTTAACCATACGGGCCATAAACTGACGAGCATAGGAACTAAGACTCTCCGCATACCTGCGTTGGCCTTCCGCAAATAAAGTATCAATGGTGAGTGACGACTTCCCACTTCCTGAAACACCCGTAACCACTATTAATTTATTTCTAGGAAAACGAACAGTAACATTTTTAAGGTTGTGAACTCTAGCCCCGTGAACCAGAATATCATTGTCCAATTGTAGCGTTTCTAACTTTTGTACGGGTTTCGTTTTTGTTTTCATCTCTTGGCAATTTAAACAGAATAATGATGCTTAAGTTTAATAAAGGACAGATAAATAACTAATAATCAATAAAAAAGGGCTAAAAATGTGAATAACCCCAACATCGAATACAATGTTTTTCACAACTGTTCCTTGGTATTGAAAAAATGATAATTTAACATTAGAATTTAACTCAATGGTAAGACATTGTTTGTTTTTTTCAATATCCAATATCCTGAGTTTTCCGAAATCCTGACAAAACCTAATGCTATGAAAACATTGGAACATGTTTCAGACACCGATCTTATACGTTCTTTCCAAGAGGGAGACACGGAAGCCTTTGAGGTATTAATTTATCGATATAAGGATAAGATCTTTTCGTCTATTTTATTTTTTGTGAAAGACAACTACCTGGCGGAGGATCTATTTCAGGATGTATTCATCAAAATCATTGATACGCTCAAGAATAAGCGTTATACTGATGAGGGAAAGTTCTTGCCATGGGCCCTGCGCATTGCGCATAACTTATGTGTGGACTACTTCCGCAAAGTAAAACGCACTCCTGCTATCAAGACCAGCGACAACAAAGATATCTTTGATGTGATTACCATTTCAGAAGAAGGCCCAGATCATAAGATCATGCAAAGCCAAAGCCATGAGCGCGTGAGAAATATGCTTGACCTATTACCTGAAGAGCAAAGAGAGATCATTGTGCTCAGACACTATGCCAACTTGAGTTTCAAAGAAATAGCCCAAATCACCAATTGCAGTATCAATACGGCTTTGGGAAGAATGCGTTATGGTTTGATTAATTTAAGAAAGCTGATGGCGGAGAAACATATTTCGTTATAGGAAGCTATTTCCTATTAAATTTCTCTACCATCAATTTCAAATGTGCGATGAATTTGTCTACATTCGGATCATAGCCATAATTGACATCGCTTAGGGAATTTCCATTGAGGTCTAGGAATTTATAGAGTGGCTGTGCATTGAATCCGAATTTTTGGATTTCATATTCCAAATTCTGTTCCCCTACCGTAGTCATTTTATCTCCCTTTGCATTGGTTGTTTGTTCTTCTATGGGCAACTCTGTTGCTTCATCCACATACAAACTAATCAACACAAAATTTTCTCTTATTAACTTCAAGACTTCTGGATTTTTCCAAACCTGCTCTTCCATCTTTCTACAGTTGGCGCAACTATGACCAGTAAAATCAAGCATCACAGGCTTATTCAACGCCTTTGCTGCAGCCATCCCTTCCTTTAAATCGAAGTAAGCAACTAACCCAAATGGTACGTGCAACTTATCAATATATTTTTGTGGGGGCACCGCCAATGATACTGTATTATTATTAACGCTCCCACCAGTTTGTAACTTGTCAATTTTATATTCGATGTCTTCTAAATTAAATTCCTGCGTGGTTGCCGGCGGAATAAATCCACTCAATAATTTCAATGGTGCACCCCATAATCCTGGCACCATATACAACGCAAAACAAAAGGCAAATAGCGCAAAAAATAATCGGGGTACACTGATAAAAGGAAGGTCGCTATCGTGCGAGAATTTCAACTTCCCTAGCAAGTATAAACCCATCATAGCAAACACCACAATCCAGATCACCAAAAACACATCCCTATCCAACAAATGCCAATGGTACGCAAGGTCTACATTAGATAAGAATTTCATGGCCAATGCCAACTCTATAAAACCAAAGGTAACTTTCACTGCATTCAACCATCCACCACTCTTTGGTAACGATTGCAACATAGAAGGAAAGAAAGCAAACAGAGAAAAAGGCAGTGCCAGCCCCCCCCCAAATCCCAGCATTCCAATAATGGGTGCAGAGCTTACGCCATTGGTGCTGGTTTGCCCCAGTAAAGTTCCAACGAGCGGACCAGTACAAGAAAAAGAAACAATCACCAATGTCATGGCCATAAAGAAGATGCCCATGAGTCCGCCTTTACCCGCTTTTGAATCAGCCTTATTGGCCCAGCTATTGGGTAGCTCCAATTCAAATGCGCCAAAGAAAGAAATGGCAAACACAATGAAGATCAAAAAGAACAAAATATTAGACACCGGATGCGTGGAGATGGTGTATAATATTTTATCGCCAAAAATCAGTGTTAGCAATAAAGTGGGAATGGTATAAATAGCGATGATAGAAAAAGAATACCAAACAGCATTTCTAATACCTTCTGCGCGTGATTTACTTCGCTTTAAGAAGAAGCTCACAGTAACCGGTATCAAAGGAAATACACAAGGCGTGATTACTGCTAATAAACCTGTGGCAAAACAAATCAGAAAAATGTTCCACAAAGAACTACCTGAACTAGATTCATTTGCTATTTCTGTAATTGAAGTAGCTATATTGCTAGTGATGGAAATAGAAAATTTTTCTTCCCCACTGGGAAAATCAGTATCCGTTTTTGCCAACCATGCAAAGCTTCCTTTAATAGATTTTTTAGCAGTATCAGAAACGTGTATTAGATAATGAAAGCTGACACTATCAGAAAATAATCGATAACTATCACTGGTACCCTTTTCAGTAACAAATTGCAATGTTCCTTTTTCAACAATCGTATCAGTTAATCTGAGCAAAGATTGCGCACTGCTATCCAAAATTAAACTACTTACAAAAGGATCCTCTGCTTGGCGTTGTTTTACAGAAAAAAGCTGTGCCGGTTGATTGACCTTTGCAAAGATTTGTAAATGAACCAAAGAGTCGTTTTGTCTCTCTGCCTTTAAACGAAATTTCACAGGCTTAGTATACTGTGGAATCAAATTATTTGATAAAAGTATT
>JANOYH010000168.1:0-11575 GCA_031428775.1 Bacteroidota bacterium | reverse complement strand
AAATAAATAAGCACATTTCTGCATAATATCAAATGAACTTCGGCAAATATGCTGTCAGTTACTAAATTGTGATTAGCCCAGACAATATTCCTTTTCAAAGATTTATTTAAGATAACACAATCATAATTTGCCGTATAATAACCTGAAAAAGATTCTTTTCCTCCCGATAATTGATAATTTACCGTGTAATCTTTTATCATTTTGTTTGAAAAAATCCCTTCTTTCGCATGTGACAATGCCTGCTGATTAAAATCAGTAGCATAAATCGTTGTTCTTTCATACAAACCCTCTTCCTGCATAATAATTGCCATTGAGTAGGCTTCTTCTCCGGTGGCGCAACCGGCATGCCATATTTTTATAAAAGGATAAGTTTTTAAAATAGGGATGACATTTTCGCGCAATGCCCGATAAAAGCCAGGATCGCGAAACATTTCGGTTACTGTTATTGATAAGTCCTGTAAAAGATTTGAAGCAAAAGTTTCATCGTTAAGAAGTCTGGATTGCATTTGAGAAACATTCTCCATACCTGACATCTTCATCCTGTTCATGATCCTGCGCTTGATGTGCGCTTCGGAATAGTGTCTGAAGTCATAACTGTATTTTTGAAAAAATGTCTCTAACAGCGATGTAATTTCCAAATTGAATTTGTCTTTATTTATCATTTCAAGGGATGAATTACTTACTGTTAAACCTAAGAAGCATTATAAGAAAAGATTCAATTGCCGGTATCGCCTGAGTGCAGAACGTTTCATGCTGCATATTCTTGTTTGGTTTTTCATGGTTTAAATTTATACTGATTTTTTTATATATAATTAGAATGGTACATCATTTTAGAAAAAAGTTACCTCATCCACATTTTATATTACAAGCTGATAGTTATTATAAACCCTACCTACGCCCTATTTATTTTGAATTTACCTAAAATTTGTCTCCCGAAGCTGTATGACTGTCTGAAAATTCTGTACGATTTTGTCAGTTGTTAAGAACTGACAAATCGCAATATTAGTTGTTCTCTGGCCTGTCTGCTCACGTTGTGTCGTTTTTTAAACTTGTCCATAACGAACAGGAATTGATGCAGGTGTTGAATTTGTTGCTTGTCCTGCCCCGAACTGCTGTACTTTAAAAGTACAAGATATAAATTTAAAGCCCAACAAAATTTCGTCCGCCGAAACCGCTGTTGATAGCTAACTACAGTCGAAGATCACAACGTCCTTTAGCCACGGTCTTTTACGGCTATAGCTTTACAGTTGCAATGATTATCATTTTATTAGGGTAAATAATTGCAATATTAAATTGCGAATAAATAATCGACGAATTCTAGGATAAAATTTGAGTGACAGTCATTATATTTTAGTCACAAAAAATATTTATATGGTGATGAAAAATCTTAAATTCGTCACATGGCACTTATAATTAACCTTCGGAATAATCAACAAGAGAAACTATCAGAATTGGTTCGTGTTTTAGGTAGAAAGGAAATTTATACATACTTTCCTTAAAACGAACATGTTCCGTTACTATTCTGTCACTACTTTTGATTTTTATTGATTTTTATTGATTTTGTTTTGTTGCGGATTTATTATGGGTTGAAAATTCACGCAAATTGACTCACTAATACAAACTGATTTACAGTAAGTTATAAAATGACCCATTTCAAATTGTCACCTAACCATTTTCCTATAAAATACATATATACCAAGACTTTCAAAGAACTAATAACAATTTTTACAGGACATTAATTGTTATATTTAACAAATAGGGTATTGCAATTTATTACCCTAACTTGAATCTTTTAAATGGAAGTTGCCCGTCAATAATTAAAGTAACGTGATGAAATATGTAATAACTGTAGTCTTTTTATTGAGTACTTTATTTTATGGCTTCTCACAGGATACTACCATCGTGCTTACCTCATCTATGTTTAACAGTGAGGGAAAGATTCAACTCGGCGAAATTGAACATTGGTTATATAAACAAGGAAATGATCCAACCTGGGCCGACTCAGGTATTTCCGTAAAAAACTGGCAGCACCTGAATCCGGCAGACATAACCAAAAAGAATGCTGATCAAAACGGAAGGCTGGAAGGATGGTTCAGAATGAAGATAAAACTAGACAGCAGTTTTAACCAAACATCTCTTTTTATCATACAGCGAAGTTATTTGGCATCAGATATATTCATCAACGGCAAGCCCTTCTATTCATTTGGGAATACAGGCTATAACGGGAAGCAATTCAGCGAATTCACTGATTTTAATAAATTACCAGATGAGATAAAACTGGAAATGGGAAAGGAATTATTACTGGCCGTACATTTTGTGGATTATACCGATTATAAAGGTCAGGTTAAAGATTTCAGCTTTACAAAAAACAGATTTATAGGCATTGCCAACCCTGCATATGTAGCAACATTTTATACGAGTTCATTATTATTAAGGAAGTTTATTGTAATCTTGACTATTCTGAGTGTATTGGCCGTACTATTCTGGTTTTTGTTTTTTTTAAATCGAAGTGAAGATCACCTTTTGTTTGTTGCACTCAGCACCACGAGTTTGCTTGGATTACAACTCTTCCATTTTCTCAATGCGTTGGCATTTAGTACCTATAATCAGGAGCAATTATGGATATTTCTTGCAGCCATCAGCTTTGCCGGCGTTTTCACTTTCTTGCCACTATTGGTTGCCAAAGTGTTCAAAAATCATATCCCGCTTCCATTAAAAATTTATGCAATAGCCTCTATCATTTTGACGAGTATTTGCTTCTTTACTGGATGGGAAAAAATAACGTTGGCTAATGAGTTCTTATCTTTCCTGTTATGCACCTACTATTTGATTGTATCCAAGAAAATATTAAAGGGAGCAAAATGGGCAATTGTAATTGGTTTGATCTTAACCCAGCTGATAGGTGCGTCAATGGACACTATAAATATGTTTAGGCTTGATGTGAGCAACCTTTTTTTATCATTACTATTGTTTGGTTCCTATCTGTCTTTCCCCTTAAGCCTTTTGGTGTATGTTGCTTTACGAATGAAGGAGGTAAATGCTGATGTACTTAGCAAAGCCGAAAAAATAGTACAGGTTACGGAAGAAAAAAAGCAATTACTGGCCAGTCAAAATAAGCTACTGGAAGAACAGGTAAAAGACAGAACCACCGAACTTACCCAATCACTCGAAAATTTAAAAGCAACGCAAAGCCAGTTGATCCAGTCAGAAAAAATGGCCAGCCTGGGAGAACTCACTGCGGGCATAGCGCATGAAATTCAGAACCCGTTAAACTTCGTCAATAATTTTTCGGAAGTGAATGCAGAATTATGTGATGAGTTACAGCAGGAGGCTGAGAAAGGTAATTCGGATGAAGTAAAAATGATTGCAAAAGATATAAAAGAAAATTCTGAAAAAATAAACCACCACGGCAAACGTGCAGACGCAATTGTAAGAGGCATGCTGCAACATTCAAGAAGCAGTTCAGGAGTTAAGGAACTAACAGATATCAATGCTTTGTGTGATGAGTATTTACGTCTCTCCTTTCATGGATTACGGGCAAAAGACAAATCGTTCAATGCAACTTTGAAAACTGATTTTGATGAATCGATTGGAACGATAAACATTATTCCTCAGGATTTTGGCAGAGTAATTCTGAATTTGATCACAAATGCTTTTTATGTGGTAGATGAAAAGAAAAAGCAAATTGGAGATGGATTTGAACCCACTGTTTCTGTTAGTACTAAGATGCAGTATGGGAAAGTAACGATTAGTGTAAAAGATAATGGAAACGGCATTCCACAAAGCATCATTGACAAAATATTCCAACCCTTCTTCACTACCAAACCAACAGGACAAGGCACAGGTTTGGGTTTGAGTTTGAGCTATGATATTGTGAAAGCACATAGTGGAGAGTTAAAAGTTGAAACTAAGGAAAATGAGGGTACTGAATTTATGATACAATTACCAATATAAGTAAATCAATTAATGAAATATTTACTCAAATCAATTCTTATTTTACTATTGCCATTTTTTGGATGGGCACAAAATACAGTGGTAAACATTACACCTAAAAAGTTCAGCAAAGAGATTGAAGCTTTCAATATCGATGCTGCTGACGGGTGGCTTTTTCATAAGGGAAACGATAGCAGTTGGGCAAAAAATAGTATTGATACAACGGGCTGGAAAAAATTAAAACCCACCGATCTTTCAGAAAAGTATGCTGATAAAAATGGCAGAGTGGAAGGATGGTTCCGGATAAAAGTAACATTTGATAGCTCTTTGCTCAATAAAGTATTATATGTTGATTTTGGTCAGTGGGCTTCAACAGCTTTTTATGTAGATGGAGAACTGGTTGCTGCCAGAGGCAATATGGGTGAGAAGGGAAAGGATTTTCGCGAATATAACGGTGGTTTAGATCCCCTATCTATTCGTTTCGACACACCGGCTGCTCATATTCTCAGCCTTCATTATGTTGGATATTTGTCTCCGGTACCACCGTATGATGTAAAGACCCAGTCTATGAAAAAAGTTATTCGTCTTGGTGGCCCAAATTATACTACCAGGTTATCAAATAATTACAAAACAGTATATACTTTTCGTACCTCATGGGTGGTGATTTGTGCTACTCTTTCTGTGCTTTTCTGGCTGTTACTCTTTCAAAACCCAAAGGAAAAAAATCTGTTCTGGATTGCACTTTATACCAGTGCCTTATTCATTTACACTTATTACTCGTATACTGATCCTAGCGGAACCTTGTTTAATGAATTTAAAATTAAAATAATAATAAGTGATTTATTTCAAATCTCCACAATAGTATTATTGCTGCCCATTCTTTTAATCAAAGTTTTCAAAAGAAAAATAAACAACAAGCTTATTCTTAGCCTCATTATTTTAATAGTAGTGAACGAAATAATGACTTTTTTAAACAGTTCTTTTTCTATAATCTTCCAGTATATCTATGGGGGTTCTTTCATTTTTGTATTTGGTATATGTTTATATTATGTCATTACTTCATGGAAAAATCTGAAGGGCGCCCAATGGGCCATTGTTGGGGGCTTAATTTTTACAATTTCTATTTTATTAGGGGGGTTTATATTGAGTTTAATTTTACCAAATCTCTTTGAATCGCAGTATTCTGGTTTGTTATTCAATTCCTTTTTTAATCTTGGTTTTCCTTTTTCCTTACTGATTTATGTATCCATGCGCTTTAAAGAGATGATACATGAGGTGCAGGAAAATGCACAGAAGGTAGTGGAACTTTCCGAAGAAAAGAGGGAACAGGCTTTGATCCAACAAAAAGTGCTGGAAGAAGAAGTAACCAGACAAACCTGTGAGATACGACAAACATTAGAAAACCTGAAATCAACGCAGAGTCAACTCATTCAATCCGAAAAAATGGCCAGCCTGGGAGAACTAACAGCCGGCATTGCGCATGAAATTCAGAACCCGTTGAACTTCGTCAATAATTTCAGTGAAGTAAATACAGAATTACTTGATGAATTAGGCGAAGAAGCCGACAAAGGAAATTTAGAGGAAGTAAAATCACTTGCAAAAGACATAAAGGAAAACGAACAAAAAATAACCCACCACGGCAAACGTGCCGATGCCATTGTAAAAGGGATGCTGCAGCATAGTAGGAGCAATAGCAGTGTAAAAGAGCCCACAGATATTAATGCATTAGCTGACGAATATTTACGATTGGCTTATCACGGATTGAGGGCAAAAGATAAATCCTTCAATGCAACACTAATTACGGATTTTGATGATTCAATTGGTATGATTGATTTGATTCCGCAGGATATGGGAAGAGTGATCTTGAATTTAATTACCAATGCCTTCTATGTGGTGGATGAAAAGAAGAAACAGATGAGTGGTGATTATGTGCCTACTGTATCTGTAAGTACCAAAAAAACCAATAATAAAATAGAGATCAGTGTGAAAGACAATGGCAACGGCATCCCCCCAAAAGTAGTAGACAAAATTTTCCAACCCTTCTTCACCACCAAACCCACTGGACAAGGCACTGGATTGGGGTTGAGTTTAAGTTACGATATTGTAAAAGCGCATGGGGGTGAATTGAAAGTAGAAACAAAACAAGGCGAAGGGACTGAGTTTATAATTAGTCTGCCAATTTGAAAATAAAACTAAGTTTCTCCTACAACGACCAATTGTTTGAGAAACATTTTAAATTCATGTAATGCAATTGGCTCTCAAAAACTAAAATTTTAGTTATAAATAGTTACTCTTCAGTCACTATTTTCTCTGAACCCCACTAAAATCAGCCCAAGTCATTTTCTGTATCGGGAAGTAGAAAAATTTTGTGATTTAGTTTTTCTACTTTCTTTTAAAATTTTGCCCCGATTGAAATAAAGAAAGTTCTTCCGTCTGCGGGTAAGGCACCGGGACCAGGATAACCTCCTGCTCGGCGCGTAAAATAAATTTCATTAAATATATTATTTATACCTGCCTTAAAATTCAGGCCTTTATTTAATTTATAAGTTGCAGTAAAATCAGTAACGGTATAAGAAGGAATTAATCCGGTATTACCATTTGTGGAAGCAACAACAGTATTATTAGCATCGCTGAAACTTTCCCCTACTGAACTTAGTTGGACGGACAATAATAGTCCTTTATTTCCTGCTGAAATTCCACCACGTAAAATATTAGTTGGTGCGTTCTCTACTTGCTTTCCTTTTGTATTGGCATCTTTATGGTCGCTACTATATTGAGCATCTGTATATCCATAAGAACCAAAAATAATAATATCTGTAAGGTTGCTTTTAGTAAATGCTTTTATAGGATTAAATTCTATAAATCCTTCAAAACCTTTGCTAGAACTATTACCTACATTCGTAATCAATCGGGTTGAATTACTCGTTGTAATAGTACCTACGCGGTTATTATATTGTAAGTAAAAGCAACTAACATCAAATTGAAGATAATTTTTTATTTTACCCCTGTAACCAATATCTGCATTGTATCCTTTTGCATCAGTTAAATCAGGGTCAACTATGTCTGTTGTTGGAGGCGCTTGTAGGTTAGCAAATTGTATAGGACGATATGCTTGTGAAATATTGCCATATAATTCAGTTGTATTCGAAATATGGTATTCTGTTCCAACTCCTGCTAAAATAAAACTACGACTACGAGAAATATTTTGTAATAATATTTCAGTACCACTTGATGTATATCCATTTCTGCCAGAAGCGGAACTTGCTAACCACTCATACCTTAAACCAGGTATAATCAAAAGTTTATCAGTAATACGGAAAATATTCTCTATAAAGGCAGCAACATTTTTTGAATTGAAAGCAATATCTCTAGGATAGTTGCCTATAACTGTAATATCATAGTCTGAACCTGTAGTCCCTTTTCCATCAGCTTGCCTATTAGTGGTGCCTGTATACAATCGGATACCACCCGAAATTGTATTTTTCATTTTCCCAAGATGATAATTTGTAATGATGCGACTTTCTAAACCATAATTTCTGTATTGATCAAGGGTCACTACCCGGTTATTATAAGTTAGCGTGCTTGTATTAATACTATCTTTTATCGTTATAGGTTGTAAAAACCCTACACTGTTTCGATCGCCAATTGTACCATACAATTTTGTATTCCATTGGGTATTTTCATTCAATTGAAAATTGGCAATTACTGCCGGAGTAGTCCAAGTAATATCAAACCAGTTTCTAGCACGTAGACTCTGTTGCGCATTCTCCTTCAATTGAGTATCCATTAACCCACCAGGTTGCTGACTGCGGATATTAGAGCGCATTAGTTCTGCTGTTAAAGTAAATTTTGAACTAAAGGAATAGGTAACAGTAGCATAACCAGCATTAGTGTAATAATAACTGTTTTGTCGCCATCCATCTCCGTTTCGATGGTCGAAAAAAGAATAGTAATGAACCTTCCCTTTTTTTCCGCCTATAGCATTGTAACTATTGAAAAGTCCATTACTGCCAATAGTTTGTTGTGTTTCAAATTCAAGTGGTTTTTTAATCTCACTACCATTGCGTAAAATATAATTTACCAAACCACCAAATTGAGGACCATATTGAAGTGAGCCTTGTCCTCTAACAATTTCTAATCGCTGCACAGCCTGTAATTGTGGGTTATAGTATGCTTCGGGATATCCAAATGGATCAGCTGCAATATCGTAGCCATTTTGCCTTACATTAAATTCCCAACTGCGATTTGGGCTTAATCCTCGGGCTGCAATCCCAATCTGAATTCCACTGGGGTCGCTCTCCCAAATATGAATTCCTGGCACTTTTGCCAATACCTGCCGCATAGTATTGCTTACAATATTCCCTTGTACATTATCCAACATGATTAATGCATTTTTTTTACCAGCATATATATTGGTACCAACCACTTCGGGCATCTGTTGATAATCACTTTTACTATTTCTTCCTACTACAGTTACATCTGGCAAATATTTGGCATGGGATGTGTCAATTCGATGAAGATTTTGGTTTATTTGTGCCTTTGATTCACTAAAAATGGATAGTACAAGGATGATTATTAAGCTTTCTTTTCTCATTGATTTCAATTAGACCGCAAGTTCTTACAAAGAAATAATTAGCGTTTATATAATCAGGAAAACAGTTTACGGAGTTGGGAAAAAGTAGAAATAGTAACTAAAATAAAGACATCAACTTGATATTGTATTTTTAATCACTATTTTGTGTGTATGAAAAATGATTACAATAATCATAGGTATCACTTTTTATTTGCAATGATACTCTTACTTGCTGCTTGTAGTAAAAAAGATCAAATTCCAACAACAATAGTACCACCACCAACGGGGGGAGTAACTATCAGTCCGCCACCACCATTTGGGTTTTATGTTGTTGGATATTTTCCTAGTTATAGAGATCCCGCTGCCACCACTGACCAGAAATTTAGGATGTGTAATGTGGTGAATTATGCCTTCGCAAATATTACAGCAACGGGAGGATTGACTGTTGCAAATCCAACTGTCTTATCTGCTGTTGCCGCAAAAGCAAAAGCTAATAATTCAAAAGTATTTATAAGTATTTCCGGTATCGCTGCTGATTTTAAAAATATGGCTACTACTTCTACTGGAAGAAATGCATTTGTGAAAAATATTATGCAAGTAGTACGACTTTACGGCATGGATGGGGTAGATGTGGATTGGGAATTTCCTAGAACGGATGATGGCACTGATATAACCTATGCCGCATTTATGAAAGAACTAAGTGATAGTTGTCATACAGACGCTAAGTATTATCTATCTGCTGCTATTACAGCTGGTAAATATTCAGGTGTAATTCGTGATGCCATTAATAGTATTTTATGGACTAATAATACTGTAGACTTTTTTAATATCATGGCCTATGATGATTTTAGTACAACTGTTCCTTTTAAACACCATAGTGATTTGGCCTTGGCACAAACCTGTTTGAACTATTGGGTAAATACCAGAGGAATGCCTGCTGCTAAAGCTGTTTTGGGCATTCCAGCTTATGGAAGACCCAGTGGCATTACGCAAACTGGAACTGTTTTAACCTATAATACCATCACTAATGGCTCAGGATCTGCTTTGTTGGATTCTGCTGTAGTAAGTGCCGGCGGGTTTACCAACTATACAATTTATTATAATGGATTACCTACTGTAAAGCTGAAAGCAAAACTTGCCCAATCAATGGCCAATGGTATTATGATGTGGGAAAAAGGACAAGACAGAAATGATGGGTTATCATTATTAAAAGCGGTCTGTGACACAATTGGAAGAGCCTATTAATAACAAAATTATCAATGATTCTGAAACGCCACCAGAAGTTTGTTTATTCTAGAATTTTTAGTTCTTCCAAAGCTTCTCTACATTCTGGGTTCATTTTGATGGCCTGTTGGTAGGCTAACTTTGCCTCAGCCTTCTTGTTTAGTTTAGACAATAGATTTTTGAGCTGAATAGAAAACACAGTATTGATATGTTAGATGCATTTAAAATGTCTAACGGATCATTTATTTTTATTGATCATTTGAAAAAGGAAACTAACTTAACAAAAGCAGACTATGAAATTCACCGATATAATAACGATATTTTTGGCTATTACTATAAATTCTTGAATTTTGATCAAGGCGTAAATCCCTTGCAACGTCTAAACATCGCTCCGTATATTGGGTCTGAGTTATTTTATTTTCAAGACTATGACTTTGATATTGAGGTATTTCCTTATGATTCTGATCATTCTTGCCTATTTGATAATTATTTGGGCTGGAGTTTTGCCAACAAAAATAATCCAAGCACATTCATAAAACACGGCAAAGATGGGTCCACCCAAAGTGAGTGTCGTGTAACAAAAACAAATGAAATAAGTTATGCATACATGCTGCAAAACTTCCGGTAAGTTGTAAAATTACTATCAAGACGCTTATGAGTTATGAAGAAAAACCTTCAAGCTACAATGAGATTAGTAATCGTAGATTCAATTTTGAATACCGATAGCCAATTTGGAATTCTTGTTAAAAACTAAGCGGCTTTAAAAACGCCTATCGAATCAGGATGTGAGAATATAGAATAAGGTATATTTTTGGAAATAAAGAATCACATTCAATTAATAACAACTGTTGATGTTTTTTCAGTTCCAATAAACGCTTCAAACTTATTATGAATTATTAGAATTAATAATCCAAAAATAATTGCAGTTACAATAAGAATGTTATTTAACAATCCACTTACAGAAAATGACAATCTTAATAATATTGTAGAAATTATAAAACCTGAGTTTCTGATAACTTTATGAAACTCATCAGTATGAAAAAAAGAGAACAATAGTAAAATCACATCTGCAATTATTAAAATTGTAAAAAACTGTTCAAAGAAAATATTGTTTATGTTTTTAAACGAAACATCATTATTTGCAATTGGATAAATTGTACTGATAAGCCAATTAATAAAAGAATATGTTGCCACAAAAAAAAGAACAGGAACTAAAGAAGTAGCCAGCACCTTTTTTATTTTAATAAATTTCGCAATGCCTTCCATCTGCAGTTCTTTAATCTTTTCGTCTTTGTGTCTTTTTTTACTCTTAACATTAAAAAGATAAATAAGAAAAAAAAGTAAGACAGATGCTATCAAATCATAAGTAAACTGTAAGTCGTATTTTAGTTTAAACCAATCAGACGAAATCGATAAGGTGGAAAGGTCTTTAAACAAACGTCTAATTATGATAAGCGTAATAATTTCGTATTGTTTACTAATATAATCGGTAAAAGACTTTGGGAGATAATATACTAAAAGGTATACTTCATAAACTAATATAAATGAAAATGGAGTATATATTGCTGCAATAGGACTTTTAAGTAAATCCGAATGCGAATTCAGAGAAAGAATTCCAAAATCAACTAAGTAAATAAAAGTTAGGTGGATAATAAAACTTGCAATGGCTATCATTAATATAATTCTTTCACTATATTTTTTGGTTTTATTTGATAGGAGCTTAAAGTAGAGGATCTCAAGTTTTTCGTTAAGAAATATTTTCATAAAAATATGTGTAACACAAAGTAAATCAGAGCATTTAATAGCCTGTTTGGCTGTTAATCTACTTTATGATTTTTATCGTTG
>JANOYH010000167.1:0-3297 GCA_031428775.1 Bacteroidota bacterium | reverse complement strand
TAAAATCCAATATCCTATGAAAAACCATGTCTAAGTTAAGCATTTGTGATGATTTTCACAAAGAGATTCTTATTATTTTCCTGTAATCTTTGGATAATTCATAAAAAAAAGGGACTAAACGGTCCCTTTTTTAAAATATTTCGAATTAACTACTAGTAACTCCAGAGGTCTTGTTCGTAGTTAAAGATTTTGTCTTTAATATTTTGTCCTTCTAATAATCTAAATAAAGGATCTTTAATCATGGCATTTAAGTATTTATCGCCCGGATTATTGATGGTTGATTTGATGATATAGGCAGAGAAAAAGCGACTTTCAAACAATTCTTCCCAAGACATACGACCTGCAAAGTTTTTGGGATTGTACACATCGAATTTTACCAACGTTCTGCGTAAATCTGGATAATGCACCCAGAATAGGATTCGTGGCTGAGATTTACCAGCTACCACTTGTTTTGCTATGGGCGCGATACCTATAATGCGACAAGTCATACGGCTCGACTCCTTATCGAAGATCCACTGTTCTTTAATGCGGAATGTGTACACTGAATCTGGACTAAACCTCGGCTTTCTTGTGATCACTCTTTCAACAACACCAGTAACAGGGTCTGCTACGTCAACTGTATCAAGTGCTCCCGCAGTTAAGTTAGAAACTTGATCACTGGTTAAGGGCACTTTAAACTGGTCGTTATCTGGTGAGAATGCAACCACACTGTCATTTTTTATGGCACTTAATAGAATAGAAAAAAAGCGCTGATCACCATTATCGTCTTTGCCTGGATAAATAAATGCTTGGTTAATTTTTTCTCTTGCGTCAATTTCTTCCCATACAAATTGACTCCATACTTGATCGTCTTCCCGAATATAGTCGTAGTCTAATGGCTTTCTGTCTTTGATCAAATTTCTATCCACGGCATAATTGCTGCGCAAAGACATTTCTACTTTTGAATCAAAGCCGCCAGTAATGGTGGTATCGAATCGAATGCTCATGTTTGCAGTACTTGCAGGTGCAGTTGTATTGCTGGCAGGTGCCGCACTATTGTTTGCAGGAACGTTCGTAACTGGCGCATTTGTTGCAGGCGGCTTCTGTTGTTGCGTTGCAGGTGTTGTTGCGGGTTTATTGGCGTTGGTCCTGTACTTACTTTGAGCACTAGCCACCCCAATGATTCCTACACAGATCACCAAAGTCTTTAATAAAATATGTTTCATAACCACGATTATTGAAGTGTAAATGAAATATTCTGATCCAATTGTCTTGATCCACCCGGACCAATTACTTTAATTTCGTCAATCACCACAGTAGTACCAGCTTGACATCTTTTCATCAATGCTAATGCGTCTGCATTGAAATAAGGTCCCGTTACTTCTGCAACACCCAAACTTTCTTCAAATCCTTTCCCAGTACAAATTAAAGTAAAGGAAGTTACTTTATAGGTTACTCCTTCAAATACAAAGTCGCGCAGTTCCGCTGCAACCCCTTTTTGAACACGGAATACATTTGCAGCAAGTATACCTCCTGCTTGAGTACCTACAGTAGCCAATGGATTAGGAACACGCTTGATGGGTATGGTAATTTTTTGGGTAGTTTTTCCGTCAGTGGCATTTACTATGGCAGATCCAAGGTTTAGACAAGAAACAATATATTGTCCAGCACCTTCTTTTCTACTACTAACACCATTCCCTTCTACCGTAACACTCACTTTTTCATCTCCACCACCACCTGTAACACTCAGTGGGTTGTCAAGACCTTGATAAAATACCCTAGTCTTATCCGTTGACACAACTAAACCACTTGGTACTCCAACCGTATATTTCACTTCCTTCTCTACTGTAGCAATAGTGCCATCAGGCTTAGTATAAGAAATTCTTACCTTTTTAGTATTCGATCCTGAATTATTTACAATGGTTTTGTATTCGGCAGAACCATCCTCTTTTAAATTAATATTAGCGCCATCAACAGAAATACTAGGCCTTGCAGCTTTACTAAATGCGCCAATACCCGCAGTAATAATAAGCTCTTCGCCTGGCATTAAATAGGTAGAATTGGTTCCAGCAAAAGCAGCAAATTCGTCGTAGATCAATTCTACTTCACCAATTTCTTTGTGACAATATTCCACAACTTGCGATTCGCTGTTTTTGATATCATTTTGAAACTTACTCAAAATAGTAATGGCTGCAACCGTAGGCGTCATGTGAAAATAGAGGTAAGACAAATTATCTTTTACTACTTTATTTGAAGTAGGAGGAGGCGTTAAATCGAGTGGAAGATTTGGACCAATTTCTTTTGCAATGTCAGGATCAATGGCCAATAATTGCTCTTTGAAAGCCTTCAGTTTATCAAATAAAATCTTGCCTTTCCCTTTTCCGCTTGGTGGTGATTCTACCAATAAACGTGTTGCAGCATCTAGATCGTCTTCTTTGAAATCTTCTACACCATCTACTATTTTAAGTCCACTCTCCTCCTTTAATTCCTTTTTTAATCCATCAATATAAGTATACAATTCGTCTGCCAATGCTTTTGCCTTTAATGCTTTGGGCATCCAGATCTCTGCTTTTTCTTTGGTTTTAGGATCTTCAATCTTTTTTTGGAACGACTTAAAGATGTCTACATTCTTATTCTCAACCATCGCGCTAGCGGTGTTCAAGCTATTGTTCACAGTCTTGAATGCGTTCAGAATTTCATTCGAAACATTCAGTGCCAATAGCGCGGTAAGCACTAGGTACATCATGTTGATCATTTTCTGCCGCGGCTCCTTGGGTAATGACATGCTAACTTAAATTTAGGAATACGATTTTTTGAATGTTGCTAATCTTTTAAAATTATCTGCCTTGCATGGCGGTTAACATACTGCCATATACCTGATTCAATTTACCCAGATTAGAGGCAAGTGCTGCAATTTGTTCTTTCGCTCTAATGGCGTCTTCTGCAGTTCCAGTCATAGCTGCTGAAGCCTGATTTAACTTACCATAGAACTGATTCAAAGCCTTTAAATGATTATTACTTTCCTGTAATTCCAATTCATAAATGGTATTCAAAGAAGATAGATTTTTTGTAAGTCCTTGCATTTGTTCATGAAACTGTTTGGTAGTTTCAGATGCACCATGGAAGCCTGCCAAAGCATGACTGGCATTGATAGTTGCATCTTTAATTGAATTCAAAGCAAGTGTAGCTTCTTTCGTTTTAGATGTAAAGTCACCTGTTGATTGTACCATATCACCAATATCTCCCATTTTTTCAACGGTTGATCCTAGCTTCTGAAAACCAGCACTTAGTTTAGAAAGATTTGCAGGCGTAATATCT
>JANOYH010000166.1:0-20529 GCA_031428775.1 Bacteroidota bacterium | reverse complement strand
TGGCTTCGCAGTTTTGAAAATCCTGCTCGCCATAAGGTACAAAGAACTTATCGTTGATTTGGTATTCGTATTCATGAATCCCCGGTTTCAAACCCACAAATGCTATTTCAAATTCCCGCCGATGACTCATATCCTTTTTTTAGGGCTTGCAAAAGTAGTCCATTTCCCTGTAACTGCCAAAGCTAAATCAGTTCAAATTAAAACCAACTTATCAACAGTGCTGGATTAACGATAAATACCTCAAATTTGTACCCATGATTACCAAAACGAAGATAACTGTAAAAGGATGGATATCCTTGATTTTCTTATTGTTAGCTGCAGGAATCATCTTTCTTTTCTCTTGTTTCCCTTCCTTGGTAGAATCCTATTATTCAATAGGTTGGTATCCTAAAATGTCTGTTTTTTTTAGAGGAATTACCTCCAAATTCCCCTTTAGCTTGGGCGACACTATTTATGTTTTGATTGTTATTTATTTGATTGTCAGTGTGATACGTTTTATTTTAGTTGGTATAAATACTGGATTTGGACTGGAGTGGTTAAAATATGGGGTCTTAAAAAGTACAAAGACCCTTTTGAAATTTTATATCGCTTTTAAACTTTTATGGGGACTTAATTACGACCGGCAAGGAATTGCTGAACAATTATACCTAAGCCCCCAACCCTATAAAATTGAAGAGGTTACCCAGCTTACAAATCTCTTGATGGATAGTTTAAATGAATACCGTCGACAGATAAAATATACCCATTTGCCTTATCTGTATTTAAAAGACGTTAAGCAGAAGGCTTTTATCTGTTATCGAAAATTGTCGGTCGACCAACCTTATTTAAGCTACCACCAACAATCTGTAAAGCCTAGCTTGTTTAGTGGCGCTGGTGATTACTTCGGATTTACAGGATATTTCAATCCGTTTTCTGGCGAAGCACAATTAAGAACGGATATACCAACCATATTGATGCCATTTATTGCTTGTCATGAAATGGCGCACCAATTAGGTTATGGTAGTGAAAGCGAAGCCAATTTTGTGGGATATCTAGCAGCATCTCAATCATCGGATATTTATTTCAAATACTCCCTTTATCTTGAATTGTTTACTTATGCGCAATCGGAGGAAATCCTTTGGTATGGTAGGGAGAAAGATTACAAAGCATTTGATAGTATTATCCGATACAATCGCAGCAAATTAGACACCCTTGTTAAAAAAGACCGCAAAGAAATTCGGGCTTTTTTTCAAAAGCGACAAAAAAAGGTAGCGCCCGCTTTTACCAGTATTTACGACCAATACCTCAAGTTAAATAAACAAGCGTCTGGGGTTAAAAGCTATGACGAAGTGATTGGTTGGTTAATTGCCTATCGAAAAAAATACCAACGATTTTAAAACTTATTTTTCCACATCATACTTTCTACTGGCATATCGGGCTGTCCGCTGTATTTAGCGTTTTTCTTTTGATTGTATTTTACTTCTATTTCTCCATCAACTGGAAAATAGATCAGCTGACCAATGGGCATGCCTTTATAAACCCGTACCGGTTGTTTCACAGAGATCTCTAGGGTCCAGTTACCACAGAAACCTACATCGCCCTTGCCTGCGGTGGCGTGGATGTCAATACCTAGGCGGCCGGTAGACGATTTGCCTTCAAGAAAGGGAACGTGCTCGTGCGTTTCAGTATATTCTTCTGTTACTCCTAAATAAAATGCATGGGGTTCCAAAACAAAACCTTCATCGGGTATTTCAAAATGCGAAATAGTGTTGTGTTGTTTAGCGTCTAATACAGCGCTATCATAAGTGGCCAGGTTTTTTCCAAGGTGTACATCGTAACTATTACTGCCTAAATCTGCACGATCATAAGGCACAATTTTGATCGTGCCTTTATCTATTTCTTCCAATATGCGCTTGTCTGATAGTATCATTTTTAATATTAATTATTGTTCTGATGCAAATAAATCTTAAATCTGCAAGTTAATTTCATATTTTAGGCAATGCCCCTGTTTTATCAAAAAGATATCAACCATTTATCCAAACTTGCCATCTGGCATTTAGTGGAAGAAGAAGTTTTTTTTGCTGATATTGTTCCCATCAAGAAAGATATCACTCATCCACATAAAAGGCTACAACACTTGGGGGGCAGGTATTTGCTGCCTTTCCTATACCCAGATTTTCCATACGATGCAATTGAAATAGCCGATACTAAGAAACCATTTCTGCCAGAGGAACAATACCATTTTTCTATTTCACATTGTGGTGATTTTGCAGCGGCTATTGTAAGTAGCAGGGAGCAAGTGGGTATTGATATTGAAATCATTACTGAGCGCGTTCATAAAATCAAGCAGAAATTTTTACACGTAGATGAATTGGCTTTTGTAAACAATTATCCAGCAGAGGAACATACAAAATTGCTTACATTACTCTGGAGTGCAAAAGAAGCCATGTTTAAATGTTGGGGTTGGGGCGATATTAGTTTTAGTCAAGTTTTGCGGATTGCTCCTTTTAAGATGATGCCTTCAGGAATCATGCAAGCAGCATTTCAAAAATCAGACATGTTATTCCCCTTGCAATTGCATTATCAAATTTGGGATGAAATGGTATTGGTTTGGGTAGTTACAGAACCAATAGTCAGGTAAATAATTTATTGAAAATTATTTCAGCTACCTGGTTGCTTTTTTGGGGAGGTGTTTTAATTTTAATCTGCTACGCGGATATTGTTTTTGGGTATTAGCGCAAGACTTTTCAAGAGCATTTGTTTCATCTGTAGTTTTACAATCTGCCCCATTGTTGTAGCAATTAAAAATCTTGGTTGATGAAAAAATTCTGCTAGTTCAGTTTTTAGTTGTGCGATTTTTTCTTCTTTAGAAATACTATCGCCAATCATGATGTCTAATAATTCTTTTACGCGGAACTTTGCTGAAGACAATCTGAAAGCCATCTGTGTTTTTTCTTCTGCCTGGTATTGTTCTATAGAATCTTTGTCCAAGTGTTTTTTTACAATCTCTACAAATGCATTATTCTCTTTGAAGAACTGTGGTAAGTATAAATTTTTTCTTCCTTCATAAGATTGTTGATCAAAATCAATTGGACGTATGCGATATTGAAAGTCCACAATATCTGGAGTGATGTTCACTACAAAATTATAGCTACGCATATCGCCCAATAAATGCGAGAAACAGCGGGTATTAAACTTCACAAATTCTTTAGCAAAACGAATCTGGTTGGTGGCTGGGTGGTTTAAATAATCTTGTATGAATATATCGCCAGGGATGCCAGGTATATGTTCTTCTACTAGGGTGTCTTTGCAGGTAAAATAAGTGATTCTGTTGGGCGATAATAAGTGCTCTAACTCTAATCCGTAAATTCTACTACTATCTGCTTTTTTGATATAGTAGTGGTCGTAGTTGGCGTTATATTTATTGATGATACGAATGCGGATGGGTTGACTATTCCCAAAAAAACAAAAATCAATACCTGCTACATCAAGGTGGTTGATAAAGCTCATATCGCCCTTGGTTTTTAGATAGGCATAGTTCTTCACTAAATTGGTGCGCAGTTCTTCCCAGTGATGCATATCATAAGAAGCTTTCTCCCAAGCGGTTTCATTGCCATTTTTGTCTTTTAGAGGAATGGTATAAGTGAAATTGAGTAAGTCGTTATAGCTGGCAGCAAGGTTTACTTCTCTACCATATTTAATTAGGTATTTGCGCAAACTATCATTAACTGGAAAGATGGGTTTCTTTCTAGAAGGCTTATTGGGCTGATTGCTGGTCTTATCGTTTTCAAAAATGTTAATCAAGTAATAAGGGTTCGTTATCGTCTGTGAGGTTCAAATTTACGGCATCTGCGCCAGCAATCCCTTCAATGGAGCCTCTAATATGTGCAGCATTTAATAAAACTTTTTCGAGTTGTTTCTCTCGGGCCTTCCAGAGTTTTTCCATGGTGTCTCTTTCTCTTTGAATACTCAGTTTCATGCTCATGAATCCTTCGCGAATGGCCTTCCATTGTTCGCTGAATTCGCTTCCAATGAGGTAATCATAAAGCATGACCATTTTATCGCCTTTGTTATCCTGACTTTTTTTGGCATCATATACTTTCAAAATGGCGTTTCTTAAAACGAGTGCTACACTTTTTACTTCTGCAAAGGTGCAAATGTAAACGCCGTCTCTTTCACCAAAACGATCCATGTCTTTTGGGAAAGCTTGGGTGACAATTACGGCTACGTCGGCGCCAAGGTTGCGCATATCGGTTTTTAGTTTGTCGATCCAGTCGTTCGAAAAGTCCTTTGTTCTTTTGCTTTCATAGATAATCTTACCTGCTTCCTGTCCAAATTGGTTGCGTACAATTTGTATGCAATCGGCACCTCTAATGCCTTTGCCTACTTCACCAATTTTATCGAAAGGGAAGCTGGTTGTCAAGAGTTCTTCTAACAGCAGTTCCAGTACTTCACCTTGTAATTGCATGCTGCCCTGTTCAGATTTGCGGCGCATTTCGTCGGCCAGGCGTTTTTGGTCTTCCAGTTGTTTCTCCAGTTCTTTTACTCGAAGTTGGTGTTCTTGTTCTTTGATATTGATTTTCTCTGCTTCTTCTTTAATCAGTTGTTCTTTTAGTTTTTCTCGTTCCAGCAACAATTGTCGCTGAAGGGTGAGTTGCAATTCGGCTTCACGGTTTTGAAGTGCCTGCTCTTTTTGGAGGAATATAAGTTCATTTTGGCGTGCTAGTTTCAATTTCTCCTCATTTTCCGCAGCATTTTGCTGCAACATTTTCAGTTGGTTTTCAAAGTCGCCCGCTAGCTTTTTCTGGATAGAAGCTTGCAAATTGGCCTGTAATTGTTTTTTTTCTTGTTCCAGTTGAAAGGCAGCAGTCTTGTCTTTTTCTTGTAATATTTGTTGGAAAGTCAATTCTTTTTGTTTGAATTCGGCGTCTTTTTTGCCCTGCCAATCAACCATTTGGGTACGTAGTTCCTTTTGAATTTCATCGCGCATGCTATCGCCGGGTTCAAACTGGTGTTGGCAATTGGGGCAGGTGATGATAAAAGATGCCATAGATTTTTTTTACAAAGTAAGGTGATAGAATGGAAAGAAAAAACTCCCTACATTTGCAATCCTTAAATAGAACAGTGTTAGGCTGTTCCTCATGCGGAGGTGGCGAAATTGGTAGACGCACTACTTTGAGGTGGTAGCGCCTTTTACCGGGCGTGGGAGTTCGAATCTCCTCTTCCGCACGAAATTGACTAAGTAAAAAGTCAAAAGACAAAAGTCAAAAAAAAGCTGCTCAATTGGGTGGCTTTTTTTATGGGATTAGAAACGGTTCAAAATTTTCTCTTGTAATGATTTGAGTTTTGGTATTGGGATATGCATTGAGAAAGCTTGTGGGGATTTTAGCATTTGCATGTTCATTCCATTTAAATTCATATGCATTCATTTGTCCATTACTTTCTTCTATATAATCAATCTCTTGCTGTGCATGGGTGCGCCAGAAATATTGGTTGCAATAAATATTGGTGTAGGCAATTGTTTTTACTCTTTCACTCATCAAGAAATTTTCCCAAAGGGCGCCTATGTCGGCTCTTAAGCCGGCAGGGCTAAACTGATTAATAACCGCATTGCGTAGACCATTGTCGTAAAAATAGATCTTCCTAGTTTTCTTTAATTCATTGCGGAGATTACGAGAAAGTGTACCTAGCCTGAATATAATAAAGGCTTTTTCAAGTAGGCTGATATATTTTTCTATGGTTTCATTATCGAGTCCGCATAACTGACCTAACTCTGTATACGAGACCTGATTGCCTACTTGAAATGCAAGTGCCTGAATGAGCCTTTCTAATTTATCTGGTTTCTGAATTCTTTCCCAAGTAAGAATGTCTTTGTATAGATAGCTTTGGGACAGTTCTTTTAGGCGAGGTGCTTCTTCACCCGGGTGCAAAACAATTTCGGGATAATAGCCATAAACCAGTCTATGTTCCAGCAATCTTCTTTCTTCCAACAGACTGGAAGCGGCAACCATTTCACCAAAGGAGAATGGGTATAGCTGAAACTCCCATTTTCTTCCAGTTAAGGGCTCATTGATTTTATTGGCCAATTCAAAAGCGGAAGAGCCCGTAACAATCAGTTTAACGCCTTTGATTTGATCAGTAATTAATTTCATGCATAAGCCGATATTTTCTATGCGTTGAGCTTCGTCAATAATCAGGGTTTTAGCCTTTCCGATAATGGCTTTTAAAGCGGTACTTGTGGGGTTTGATAACATTGATCTAATATCTGCATCGTCTCCATTCAGCCATTTAACAGGCTTTGCCAATTCCTGCTCTATTTGATATAGAAGGGAGGTCTTGCCTACCTGTCTTGGTCCGAGTATAATCAATGCTTTTTCATCAGTTAGTTTACTTTTCAAACTGGTGTAAATTATTCTAGAAATCATTAATTCAGCGATTAGATTCGCTAAATTAATATAAATTCAGCGAATTAATTCGCTGAATTTAGTAAATTATGCTGTTTTGGAGTATTTAGAATAGTTAAAAACAATAATGCTACGTAATTCGAAAGGATAAAGGTTCATTAAATTAGATTAATTTAGACCAATATTTAAAAAGAAGATTTCAGAAAAGTGCAGCATATTTCAACAGGATTATACAAGCTATAATGGTTATTCATGCTGTGCTTCTTTTCAGCTTTTTCTTTTCGTGCAACTGCTCAGAATAAAGACTATTCGCAGTTAACTGGGGAGCTGCAGTTTTCAAAGACCATTAATGATAGTGGACTGCAGCTATATGGCTTGGGACTGGCTTTAGTAATACCCCTTCTGAAAGCAAGGTGCTTAAAACAAATGTGCAACGTTATATGTTTGCTGGCATTGGAGGCATTTCGTTCTCTGCATAAGGGTAGGGTAGTCCTTTGATATAGGCTTTTTCTTTATCCCATGCTGCCCCTTGATGTGTGAATATATAGGGTTGATAAAAATGAAAGGTATAGAATATTTTATCGTCATTAGGAATGGGAATTAAATTTTCAAATGCGTTTACATTCATATAATTATTTATTCCTATTATCCAATACCTATTTTCATCAAGTGGCCTTAGGGCTTTCATCAATTTTTTATTTGCATAATCCCAAATTTCATGGGTAGTTCTAGGTTCATCATACAATCCAAAATACAAATTATTATAACCTTTTCCTTTAAACAAAGTTATTAATCTACTCCATATTTTAGTAAGCTTATCTATCTCTTTATCCAAATCTACTTCATTAGCATCTCTAGTTACACCAAAATGATAGGTGATAATTAGATTCATATGATGATCAGTAATATAGTTGAAAAACTTTTCCATGCTTTTGAGTCTTTGCTCATTGAAAGTTGTTTTACCTTTCTCAATAAACATTTCAAATCTAGCGGGAATGCCAATTGTTTTAAATCCAATTTTTTGAGCAAGCTCTATTTTGGGATAAACATTTTTTTTTGAGATTGCTTCTGCGCTGCTCCAATAATGTTCATAAAAAGAAACGTCAACTCCTGCTTCAAATAAGTTTAAAAATATTTTTTAATTTCAGGGATGTTCGGTTCTGTTTGTATTACTCTATTTGCAATTGTTGGTGTAGGAATGGTTGACTGCGCCTGTGCAATTGTAACATTTAAAAAATGGCCAATAAGGCAATAAAAAATAATGGCTAGTAATTTTTTAGACTTATTCATTTCGTTCTTTTTAGTTTTAAACTTACATTCTTTCAGGAACTTTAATTCCTAATATGGCCATACCTCTTTGTAGAATTTGAGCAGTTAGTGCGGCCATTTGTAATCGCAACAGTTTCTTCTCTTCATTTTCAGCATTGTTGATAGAAAGTTGGTTATAAAATGTATTGAATATTTTGGCTAATTCAAAAATGTAGATGGCAATTTTGGAGGGGTCTTGTTCGTTTGCTGCATCTGCAATTGTATCTGGGAACAATTCCATTTGTTTAGTCAAAGCCATTTCCAATGGCAACAATTCTCCAGCAACAGTAGTTGTTTGCCATTGGGTATTTTCTTGTTTGCGCAAGATGCTCTTGATACGTGCGTGCGTATATTGTACAAATGGGCCGGTAAACCCATGAAAATCAATGCTCTCTTCTGGATTGAAAACCATTTTCTTTTTAGGATCAACACGCAACAAAAAGAATTTTAATGCGCCTAAACCTATTGTATCATAGAGTTCTGTTAGTTCTTCCGTTGTGAAGTCGTTTACCTTACCCAGTTCTTCTGTCTTATTTTTGGCAATGGTAATCATATCATCTACTAAATCATCTGCATCCACAACGGTTCCTTCTCTGCTCTTCATTTTTCCAGTAGGCAATTCCACCATGCCATAACTTAAATGATCAATCCCGTCGGCTGCAGGAATCCCCAATTTCTGACAAATTAATTTCAACACTTTAAAATGATAATTCTGTTCATCGCCCACCACATAAATACTTTGATCTGCATGGAACTCCTCGTTTTTGTGCACAGCCAATCCAATATCCTGCGTCATGTAAACAGAAGTGCCGTCTTTGCGTTGTACCAGTTTTTCGTCGAGTCCATCACCCGTTAAATCAATCCAAACACTACTATCTTCTTTTTGAAAAAATACTTTTTTCTCCAGTCCACTCGCAACTAAATCTTTCCCTAATAAATAGGTATTGCTCTCATAATATGTTTTGTCAAAATCACTTCCGATTTTTTTATAAGTAGTAGCAAAACCTTCATACACCCAGCCATTCATGATGCGCCAGAGTTCCATTACTGCTGGTTCACCTGCTTCCCAATCTAACAACATGGCTTGTGTAGCCTTCATGATGGGTGCTTCTTTTTCTGCTAGCGTGGCATCCATACCTTCTGCTATCAGCTCTGCCATTTCTGCTTTATAGGCATCGTTAAATTTCACGTAGTAGTCGCCCACAAAATGATCCCCTTTCACGCCGGAGCTCTGCGGTGTAGCGCCATTGCCAAATATTTGCCAGGCAATCATGCTTTTACAAATGTGTATGCCGCGGTCGTTGACAATACAAGTTTTGACAACATTATTTCCATTGGTCTTAAGGATTTCTGCAATACTCCATCCTAGAAAATTATTTCTAAGGTGTCCAAGGTGTAATGGCTTATTGGTATTTGGTGAGGAGTATTCTACCATCACTGTTTTGCCTGTAGCTGCATGAATGCCAAACTGGTCATTGTTTTTTTGTGTATCAATAAAAGAAAGCCAAAATTGATTAGCAACTACCAGGTTTAAAAAACCTTTGATCAGGTTGAAGCTGGTAAATACCTGTGGGTAATCATTGATCAATTGAGTGCCAATTTCCTGACCAAGGGCATCGGGCGACTTCTTTAATTGCTTTACAAACGCAAATAGTACCACCGTATAATCACCCTCAAATTCGGGCTTGGTGGCATTGACTTGTAGCTGATCTGGTATTAGTGAAACACCATATAAAGCTTGAATTGAACTAGCCGCTGCTTCCTTTATTTTTACTACAACACTCATTTTCTTAACATTTTCGGAAGGCAAATCTAGCAAATTAACCCCTACCTTCGCCGCCGTTAATGAGAAAGCTACATGAAAATATACGAAGCCTGATTCTCAGTGTAATAGACTTTTTTTATCCAGTCTTCCAGAAAGTCATGTCATTACAGACCTTTCGTTATGCTGCTTGTGGTGGTTTTAACACCAGCTTAGACATTGGCCTTTTTTTTATTTCCTATAATTATATTTTAAGAAAAGAACCAGTTCATCTTTCATTTTTAACCATCAGTGCGCATATTGCAGCATTTATCATTGGGTTTTTGGTGACTTTCCCCATCGGTTTTTATTTGAGTAGGTATGTGGTGTTTCAGGAAACTGGTGTTCGAAAAGTCAAACAATTGGCCAAATATTTTGCTGTGGTCTTTGGTTGTCTTTTACTCAATTATGTTTTTTTGAAACTTTTTGTAGAAATTTTTGGATGGTATCCTACGCCATCAAAAATATTGACCACCTTCTTTGTGGTAGCATTTAGTTATGTGAGTCAGAAGAATTTTACTTTCAAACCTTCGAAAGTAAATTAACCACCATTCAGATAGATTATTTCAAGTATCAATCTAATTCATTACGGAAATGAAACTAGAAAGTTATTCCTGTTTAAGAAAGCTTATTGGCTGAATATGAAATTGCAATGTAGCCAGACCTGAGTAATCTGCCTGTATTATTTTAAATTGGTGTTTGCCATTGATGGACAGTTTAATTTGGTGATGCGTTGATTCATCATAAGCTGCTATATTTGGTTCCCAAGCATTAATGATTTCTTTTCCATCCATGAATACTTTTACCAAATCATCTGCTGTAATGCCAATTTGATATTCTCCTTTTGGAAAATCGATGGTGGATGTTGCAACAGTTGCAAAACTATCTACGGGTAGTTGATCTCCCAATTTCCCCCACCAGATAAAATTCAATTCCTTGCTTTGAAAAGTTTTCAATGGGCGGGTCTCTAGCAATTGATAGAAGGCAGATAGTTGTTTTTCTGGATGGCTCAAAGAATCCCATTTAAAATATTGGATCTGCCAATTTGTTTTTGGCTGAAACAATTGGTATTGGAAGGTTTGAGGCGTATTGGCTGCTATTTGTTTTCCAAAAATAGAGGTTGTTGCTGCACCTAAATATTGTAATTGGATAGTTGGTTGTACATGATTACTATCAATTTTTGCAAGGAGGGTAGCTGGCATACTATCACTTGATGCTGATAGCACTTCAAAACCTTCGATAGACTTAATATTCCATTTTCCTTTGGGACCCAATACTTCAAAATGATACAACTGATTGCTATCAATAGTTGCCAACCATAATAGGGGTGATCTAAAATCATAGGGCCCCCATTGTGTAATACGCATCTCTTTGATTCCTTGGGGAAAATACTGTTCTGGTATACTTTTATATTTGATGGGTGCTAATCTTTTATCTGTTTGATAATCCAAATCCAACGTATCATTTTCTCGGGCAATATCTATTTCAGATAAGCGTGGTCCTTTTTTCCATTCAGTTTGAACATTGCTTTTTTTATTGCCACTGAATGCAGCAGTATCCGTTCCCATGATATCATAGGCAATCCCATTATTGATAAAACTATTCGAAGCAATCCAATAATTTTTACTGTTGGTGTTGCGCAGTTTGGCATAGGCCCAGTCGGCCGGTTGTTTCTCTCTTGACCACAATTTAATCCCGGTTTCATCGCCCAAAAATGTATTCAAAGCAATATTAATTCCCTGCCCGTGTTCAATAGCAATGCCTATTTTATTATTTGAAAATTTGTTATCAGAGAAATCACTGCCATAACTATATCCAGCCCAGATGCCATGCATGCAGTCGGTGATACGATTGTGTAAAACGGTATTGGTACTAAATGTCAGTTCTGCGCCATTGGTTGGTGCAAATGAAAAATCATTGCCATAAATTAGGTTGTTATTGCATCCCCCAATGCCTGTATCCATGGTGGTTTGTCCCGCCCAAAGAAAAAAGCCATCCCCACTATGCGTAGCGGAATTGTAGGCAAAAATGTTTTCGCTGCTTTGTTCAAAAACCAAGATGCCCGCACTGTCTTGGCCACGACGGTATTTTTGAAAGCTTTGTCCGCGTACATTGAAATCCAACTTATTATGACAAATCAAATTGAAACTGCTCCTATACATACCAATGCCTATTCCAGAATTAAAAGAAAAGTCGTTGTCCATCACCTGTGCCTCTGTACAATTGGTCATCAGTAAAGCGCATTGTGTACCAGTTACAATATTGTTTTGTATGAGCGATTCTTTACAATTTTTCAGGTAGATAGCGGCGCCATAGCGCATCCATTCGTCCTTTTCATTTTTGTGGAAGCTAAGCCAGTCGCTGATGTCCTCTTTTTCACGGGTACTATGCAATTGTTGGCGCCAATTATAGCTAAGGTTGCAATTATTGATGGTGAGTTGGTTCACGCTATCTGCTAAGATGGCAATTTTATATCCTTTAACAATTAGGTTCTTGATAACAATATTGGAGGATCCCGCACTGATTTTGATGGCTAGTCCACTCATTTCATTAGGCAAAGTGCCAGGTAATGAACCGTCTAAAACGGCTTGGTTAAAATCTACTGTAATATTATTGCCTGAAATGAGGATGATGGATTTCTTATTATTGCTATCGGCAGTGATTTGGTATTGGTTGCGGTCGATCAAGGTATTTTGACTAATGATCATGCCTGCTTTTAGAGAAATGCTTGATTGAGATAAAAGGGCATCATAGCAGAAGCAATAAAAACAGGTTAGCAGTAGAGGTAATGCCAGTTTACGCATGGTTAAAAGTAAGGATTTGGATGCTTTACTGGCATATTTTGCTAATAATTCAGCAATCTGGGCGGAAAACCATGACAGATGCTGACATTTTTGCACGTTGTTGGGTGATGGCATGGTGATTGACAATAAAGATTAGATTTCAAATAGAAATCAAAGATTAAAAAAATAGTATATGGGAAAGATTATTGGAATTGACTTAGGAACAACCAACAGTTGTGTATCCGTAATGGAGGGTAACGAACCTGTTGTAATTGCGAATGACGAAGGACGTAGAACAACCCCTTCAGTTGTTGCATTTTTAAAGAATGGCGAACGTAAAGTAGGAGATCCTGCAAAGCGTCAAGCTATTACCAATCCTCAGAACACCATCAGCAGCGTAAAACGCTTCATGGGTAGGAGGTTTGATGAAGTAACAGAAGAAATCAGCCACTGGAGTTATAAAGTAGCAAAAGGTGATAACAATACTGTACGTGTAGCAATCGATGATCGTTTGTTTACCCCACAGGAAATATCTGCCATGATTTTGCAGAAAATGAAAAAGACTGCAGAAGACTATCTTGGTCAGGAAGTAACTGAAGCGGTTATAACTGTTCCTGCTTATTTTAATGATGCGCAGCGTCAGGCTACCAAAGAAGCGGGTGAGATTGCAGGGTTAACTGTTCGCAGGATTGTGAACGAACCAACTGCTGCTGCATTGGCTTATGGTTTGGACAAAAAACACGCTGATCAGAAGATTGCCGTTTTCGATTTAGGTGGTGGAACTTTTGATATCTCTATCCTTGAATTAGGTGATGGTGTATTTGAGGTTAAATCAACCAATGGTGATACGCACTTGGGTGGAGACGACTTTGATAAAGTGATCATGGACTGGTTAGCGGATGAGTTCAAAAAACAAGAAGCAATTGACTTACGTAAAGACCCAATGGCCTTACAGCGTTTGAAAGAAGCTTCTGAAAAAGCAAAAGTAGAATTGAGTTCTTCTTCAGAAACTGAAGTGAACCTTCCTTATATTACTGCTGTAGACGGTGTTCCAAAACACTTAGTGGTAAAATTGACACGTGCTAAATTTGAAGCTTTGGCCGACAATTTATTTGCTCGTTGTTTAAAACCATGCGAAGCTGCTTTAAGTGATGCTGGTTATAATATTTCTCAAATTGACGAAGTTATCCTTGTAGGAGGATCTACTCGTATTCCTAAAGTACAAGAAATAGTAGAGAAATTCTTTGGTAAGAAGCCTAACAAAGGAGTTAATCCGGATGAAGTTGTTGCAGTAGGTGCAGCCATTCAAGGTGCTGTATTAAGTGGAGATATCAAAGACGTATTGTTGTTAGACGTTACTCCTTTAAGCCTTGGTATTGAAACCATGGGTGGTGTAATGACTACCATGATTACTTCAAATACTACCATTCCTACAAAGAAAACAGAAGTATATTCTACTGCTAGTGATAGTCAGCCTGGTGTACAGATTCATATCTTGCAAGGTGAGCGCCCAATGGCCAACCAGAATAAGAGTTTGGGTATGTTTAACTTAGATGGTATTCCTCCAGCACCTCGCGGTGTGCCTCAGATTGAAGTAACCTTTGATATTGATGCAAATGGTATGATTCATGTAAGTGCAAAAGACAAAGGCACTGGAAAAGAGCAAAAGATTCGAATTGAAGCAGGAAGTGGATTGAGCAAGGAAGAAGTAGAGAAAATGAAAGCTGAAGCAAAAGCGAATGAAGCGGAAGATAAAATAGCTCGTGAGCGTGTAGAGAAATTGAACCAAGCAGATAGCATGATCTTCCAAACAGAGAAGCAATTCAAAGAGTTTGGCGATAAAATTCCGGAAGAGAAGAAAGCGCCTATTGAAGCGGCTCTTGCTAAACTGAAGGAAGCGCACAAAAATCAGGATATTGCTGGTATTGATGCTGCTACTACCGAAATGAATACCGCTTGGACTGCTGCTAGTGAAGAAATTTACAAAGCTCAAGCCGAAGCAGGTGCAGGAGCAGGTGCAGCTCAACCGGATGCTAATGGTTCACACGCAGCAAATGCAGGTGGACAAGCAGCTAGTGAAACGGTTACGGATGCTGAGTTTGAAGAAGTGAAGTAAGAAATAAGTCAAAAGTCGAAATTTAATAAGCGGTCCCAATTTAATGGGGCCGCTTATTTTTTAAACCAATGTGTTAACATTGAACAAGAAATGCCTTTTAAATGATTTTTAATTACCTTGCGCGCTATGATTGCAGCAAATGATTTCGTTCATTCGAATAGTCCAGAACCACATAGAGCACGTACTAAAGCTATCTTACAAGCTAATCCGGATATTAGAAAATTGATCGGAAAGAACCCGGTAACATTCATTGCTATTGTAGGTGTGGTAGCATTGCAAATAGTATTGAGTTGGTGGCTGGCCGATAAAAGCTGGTGGTTGGTTTTTGGTGCTGCTTATTTAATCGGAGCATTTGCTGATCATTCCTTGTTTGTATTGATGCACGAATGTGCACATAAGCTTGTTTTTAAAAGTCCAACTGCCAATAGATTAGCAGGGATACTTTCTAATATTCCGCAAATATTTCCTAGTGCTATTTCTTTCGAACGATATCATATCAAACACCATTCTTTTCAAGGTATAATGGAGTTGGATGGCGACCTTCCAAATAAATGGGAAGCCAAATTGATCAACAACTTTTTTATTGGTAAAGTAATCTGGTTATTGTTTTATCCATTCTTTCAATTACTACGTTTAGGCCGTTTAAGAGAGATTAAACCGTTCGATGGATGGATCGCTTTTAATTTTTTGGTGCAGGTTGTTTTTGTAACAGCCGTAGCGTTTTTCCTTGGCCCAAAAGCAATTGTTTTTTTGGTGGCTAGCTTCTTTTTCTCCGTTGGATTGCATCCTCTTGGCGCAAGATGGATTCAAGAACATTATTTGGTTGCAGGCGAGCAGGAAACCTATAGTTATTACGGACCTTTGAATACAGTTGCTTTCAATGTGGGCTATCACAATGAACACCACGATTTTCCTTCTGTGCCTTGGAATAAATTGCCACAGATTAGAAAAGACGCACCAGCATTTTATAACACACTTTTTTATCATACCTCTTGGACCAAACTCTTTTTTCGCTTTTTATTCGATAAAGAAATTTCTCTTTATTCTCGTGTTGTTAGAAGTAATCGCGGTAAAGTGCCTTTGACTGATCAGTCAAAGCCAGATGTAGAAATGCCTTAAACAGAAAACATGTCGAATAGAACCGTATATATCGTATCCGCTGTAAGAACACCCATTGGTAGTTTTGGTGGTAGTTTAAAGGACTTCTCCGCCACTCAATTAGGCGCTATAGCTATTAAGGCTGCAGTAGAACGCGCGGGAATTTTGCCAACTGACGTGCAAGAAGTATTGATGGGGTCTGTAATTCAGGCTAACTTGGGGCAGGCACCAGCGCGTCAAGCCGCAAAGTTTGCGGGTCTACCTGACAACGTTATTTGTACAACTGTAAATAAGGTATGCGCCAGTGGTATGAAAGCCATTGCACAAGGGGCACAGTCCATTTTGTTGGGAGATGCGGATATTGTTGTTGCAGGAGGTATGGAGAGTATGAGTAATGTTCCCTACTATGCACCCAATATGCGTTGGGGCAATAAATATGGTCATGTGCAGATGATTGATGGCTTGGCAAAAGATGGCTTGACCGATGTGTACCATAATTATGCCATGGGTATTTCTGCAGAACTCTGTGCCAAGGAATGTTCTATTAGTAGAGAAGCGCAAGACGATTTTGCCATAGAGAGTTATAATAGGAGTCAGGCTGCTTGGCAGAAAGGATGCTTTGATGGAGAGATAGTACCCGTGCCAATTCCGCAAAGAAAAGGCGACCCTATTTTATTTGCTAAAGATGAAGAATGTTTTAATGTAAAATTTGATAAGATTCCTGAGTTGAAACCCGCTTTTCAAAAAGATGGAACAGTCACAGCGGCCAATGCATCAACCATGAATGATGGAGCTGCTGCATTGGTATTAATAAGCAAAGAAAAAGCAGATCAACTCGGACTAAAACCATTGGCCATCATCAGAAGTTATGCTGATGCAGAACAAGCTCCAGAATGGTTTACCACTTCGCCTTCTTTAGCAGTACCTAAAGCAGTTGAGAAAGCTGGACTAACAATGAAGGATCTTGATTTTGTTGAATTAAATGAAGCTTTTTCTGTCGTGGGAATTGTGAATACACAAAAAATGCAATTAGATCCTGCTAAAGTAAATGTGCATGGTGGCGCGGTTTCACTTGGGCATCCTTTGGGTTGTAGCGGAGCAAGAATTATTGTTACACTGATCAATGTGTTGAAGCAACATGGAGGTACCATTGGTGCCGCTGGCATTTGTAACGGAGGAGGTGGCGCAAGTGCAATGGTAATTGAGTTAGCTAAATAACAAAGCTGCATTTGTAATAAATAATCCAATTGAAAGCAAGCTATGCAAGTGCTTCTAAAAAGTAGCGTATGTATGAGATCAAGATAGTGCCAGCAATTGAAGAAGACGCTAGTATGATAGCAGATTTGAGTAGGGATACTTTTTATGAAACCTATGCAGAAGAAAATACTCCGGAAAACATGGTAAAATTTATGCACTACCAATTTTCTAAAGAACAATTAATGGATGAAGTGGGCAAAAAGGAAAATCACTTTTTTCTTGCCTATATCAATGATGCCGTTGTTGGTTATATTAAGCTGAAAGACGCTACACACAAGCATTTTGGAGACAATAATGGGGTTGAGATATCACGTTTTTATGCACGAAAAGCATTTATAGGAAAAGGGGTAGGTAAGACCTTGATGGAGACAGCTTTAAACTATGCACAAAAGAATGGGAAAGAATGGATTTGGTTAGTGGTATGGAAACAAAATACGCGTGCCATTAGATTTTATGAATCATTTGGCTACCGCATTTTTGAGGAATGTACTTTTGTATTAGGTGATGATATTCAACACGATTGGGTAATGAAGCGAAATGTACTTTTACCAGAATAATTGTTTTTTTATTTGATAACCTGATTGGGTAGTTAAGGGCACAAATTAGTGGGGTAATTTTTCTCTAATTAAACCATATACCCAAGTACCTGCAATAGCACTTAGTAATGTTACAATAGTAACGGTAGCTCCTGTTCCAATCTGAGCAAATAAAGGGCCCGGACATGCACCTGTAATAGCCCATCCAAATCCAAAAAGCAATCCTCCAATTATTTGACCTTTATTGAAAGGCGTTTGTTCGAAATGGATTTTTTCTCCATAAATGGTTTTGAGATCAAAGCGCTTTATCAACCATACAGAAATGATTCCAACCACAACTGCAGAGCCAATGACTCCATACATGTGAAAACTTTGCAAACGAAACATTTCTTGGATCCGAAACCATGAAATGATTTCAGCTTTTACAAAAACTATCCCAAATAAGATTCCAATGAATAGGTATTTTATATTGAACCAACTTGGGTGAACCAGTTCACTTTCATTGATGCAAATGCTGTCTTGATTACGAACTTCTGCATCGTTGTCTGGAATATTTTTCTCTAACATTATAAAGCAAGGATTAGGGGTAAAATAAAATTGGCCATGATGAATCCACCTAACATAAAACAGCAAGTGGCAACAAGGGATGGCCATTGTAAATAACTCAGGCCAGTGATACTATGACCCGAAGTGCATCCCCCAGCATAACGTGTTCCAAAGCCCACTAAAAATCCGCCCATCACCATCAACAAAAAACCTTTGGGTTGCATTAATGTTATCCAGTTAAAAATGTCGGTTGGCAATAATGAATCAAAATTGTTGATGCCATATGTGTTTAGTTCTTGAATCAATGCAGGGCTTATAATAATAGGGTTGGGGTTGTTGAGAAATTGTATCGATAGCAGCCCACCCAAAAATATCCCTGCCACAAAAAAAAGGTTCCAGACTTCTTTTTTCCAGTCGTATTGAAAATAAGGAATCTTAGCAGGAAAACAGGCAGCACAGATATGTCTCATGGAACTGGAAATGCCAAAGCGTTTGTTGCCAAACAATAATAAAGCGGGAACGGTGAGTCCAATTAAGGGCCCTGCTACATACCAAGGCCAGGGTTGTTTGAGCCATTCAATCAGTTGCATTTAGGAATATTTAGTCGATAAAAATACTAGAAAAAGAATTAAGTCTATTTCAATAGCAATTCATGCAACATGATATACAAACCCGCTATCAAGACAAATACGCCAAAGCCCTTTTTTAATTTCTCACCGGGAATTTTCAACCCAATTAAATTCCCCACAAAGGTTCCGAGTATGGCAATAATGGTGAGGGGAATCAGCAACTGCCATTGGATAGCATATTGAGAGAGGTCGCTCGCAAAACCAAATAAGGCATTTAGAGATATGATGAGTAAGGATGTTCCAATTGCTTTTTTCATACTCAGATGAAAAGAAAAGATCAAGACTGGAATAATCAAAAATCCACCACCAGCGCCTAATAATCCCGTTAAGATTCCAATTTGAATCCCTCTTAACATTGCCTTCCCATAGGGTATATCACTCTCTACTTTCCTCATCATCGGCGTAGGCTTATAGATCATATTAAAGGATGCGGCTATCATCACAATAGATAACAATAACATGGTCAAGAGTGATCGATTAATGGCCATTTTTCCCAGTATGAATAAATGTTCCGGAATAATGGGTAAAAGCAATTGGCGTATCAACACTACTGTAAGAATGGAGGTAATGCCGAAATAAATAACAGCTTTGAAATCGATTTGGTTATTTTTAAAACTGTTATAAGAACCAGCCAAACTACTTACACCTACTATGAATAAAGAATAGCCAGTTGCAATGGTTGGAGGTATATGAAATAAGTAGACTAATACTGGGATGGTAAGTATAGAACCACCTCCGCCAATTAAACCTAACGTGATGCCAATAACAAATGCAGCAATAAAACCAATTATTTCCATGCTATTTATTAGGGAATGCAAAGTTGCGGAATTTTAATGGCAAGAGAACAATTTCTTTGACACATTTTAAATGATAAAAATCATTGACATTTTAATGATTTACATAGAACTTTATCAAAACATCAAAGATGATTATCAATAACAAATCTATTCGTGAATTACACTTCGACCATGAACTATGGTTGATTGAAATGGCTTTTTGGAAACAGGAAATTGATGTGCTTGACAAGTACCTTGCAGCAGTGAGTGCTAGTTATTCAGACATTAGCGTAAGGGCAGAAGTGGAGCGCTTCCAGAACCAATTTATCATTCAACGCAGTTTTATCAATGATTTGAAGCATGATGTAAAAGCCCAAGAAGCATTGATAGCACTCCTAGAGAAAGAGATCAACAACAAAAAATTGCAACAGAAAAAAGCGGATGATGAATATACTATTCGCGACAGGATGCTCACCAACCAAAAAATCTATGTGGAACTAAAACAGGGTTTTAAACTTTGGTTGTCGAATAAATTATAAAAGCGATCAATTAGAATAGGTTAACTATTAGAGGGCGGACTGTTCCAACAGTTCGTCCATATTAATTCCCATATGGCTTTCATCATAAATACATGCGCCATTTTTAATGAGCAACACCTGTGGTGATTCATGGTGTACTTGAAACTGGTCGGCTATTTTACTAGAGATATTGCGGTGTTGTATAAGGTCTAATAAATAGAAATCGATGGTTTCTGGGGTATCCACTCTTTCGATCCTATTCAAAGCCATACTACTTACACTGCAACGCGTGCTGTGTTTGAAAATTACCTGCGGCTTTTGTTTTGATTGTTCAGCTATCTGTTCTAGCTGCTCTTCTGTAGTGAGTTGAATCCAATTCATCTAAATAAAATAGTAAAATGGGTGAGACCTTGGTTATCTGCCTTTGAAATAGTTTTTGTTGGTTGTTGGGCAACCATTGCTACGAGAGGATACGCATGAGCTGCCAAAGATTGCAATAACTGCGACTAAAACCATCAAGTAGGTGAATTTTTTCATACAAAGGGTTTGATTAGGTAATTGACTGTATTTTTATACCTTTTATAACGGTAAAGATAGCTTTTCATTGTGATTTGCTGCCTGAACCCCGTTCAATTATTGTTAAAACTGAGCATTTAGACACAAAATTAACTTATGAGGGTACATTTTATTTCTATTGGAGGCAGCGTGATGCACCAGTTGGCCATCGCTTTAAAACGCAAAGGATACCAAGTTACGGGAACAGACGACGAGATTTTTG
>JANOYH010000165.1:0-2458 GCA_031428775.1 Bacteroidota bacterium | reverse complement strand
ATGAAGGTTAAGGGTTATGAAAAAACAGATTTTAGAGATATTGAGGCTTTTGATGAACAGACTGCCATTATCATGGGCATATCCGAGCCCGGCATTATTTTAAAAACCAGGGATGCTGGACAAAACTGGCAACTGGTATTTAAAGACACTGCAAAAGGGATGTTTTTAGACGCCATGCATTTTATGGATGAAAAAAGGGGCATAGTTGTGGGTGATCCGCTCCAAAATCAGGTGTATTTGGCAGCAACCATTGATGGTGGCGAGAGCTGGATCAAAACAACTCATGACAAAGCAGGAAATTTGAATGTCAATGAAGGCGAAGCATTTTTTGCCTCAAGTGGAACCAATATTCATTTGGGAAATGAAATAGTGTTTGTTTCCGGAGGAAAGCGTTCGCGCTTATTTTATGGCAAACAGCAATTGGACTTGCCTCTAGTACAAGGAAAGGAATCAACAGGGGCTAATAGTATTGCATTATATCGGAACAAAAAAGGGGTAATAGTTGGGGGCGATTTTTCAAAAGATACCATAAGCGCGGGCAATTGTGCTTTGTTTACGGTATCAAAAGACATCAAATTAAGTACGCCTTTAACAGCGCCACATGGCTATCGCTCATGTGTGATTTATATAGACCAGCATAAATTGATCACTTGTGGTACATCTGGAGTAGACGTCTCAAAGGATGGGGGTAAAAACTGGAAATTCATTTCTTCTGTGGGATACCATGTAGTACAGAAAGCCAAAACAGGAAATGCGGTTTATTTAGCAGGTGGAGATGGAAGGATCGCTAAACTAGCATGGTAGCGAATGGAGTACTGCTATATATTCAGGAAAAGCTTAAATTTATTGACAGTTTGCCATCTGGGAAAGTCTTGCACGAAACTTGTATACTTTAATTTGTAAACTAGTTGAAGATGAAAAAATTTCAGGCGATCATTAAATTCACCATGGATGAGCAGTTTATGCAACTGGTTCCTCCACACCGAACCTATATCAATTACCTCATGAATAAGGGTGTGATTGATAGTTATGCGGTTGGCATGGAATCACAAACCTGTTGGATAACCATGAATTGCGAGAATAAAGCGGAGGCGGACAAATGTTTGGCAAAATCACCACTCTATAAATATTGGACCTATACCATTGAAGAATTATTTGTGTACGATAGTCAACACTACCGTTTCCCTGCCTTGCAATTGAATTAACCAAAAGGTATTAACGAATAGGCATTATCATATAGGTAGTATCCTAAAGTAAAATGCCCCCAATAATTTTCTTCTCCCAAAATAGATACTGATTAAATAGTTGCCTGTTTGAAAAAAAATGACAGAAAATCAAAAATAAATTTGGCAATTATCAACAAGACCTTATTTTTGCACTCCCAACAAACAAAGGGAGCATAGCTCAGCTGGTTTAGAGCATCTGCCTTACAAGCAGAGGGTCCGCGGTTCGAACCCGTGTGCTCCCACAAAGGCTGAAACGAATTGTAACAAATCGTTTCAGCCTTTTTACTACTCATTGTTTATTTCTAAAAAAATTTACGATCCATTAACAGTTATGTATTTTGATTGATCATTTAAATGCTGCTAATGCATCAAAAATGAACAGCCATACCTCCACTGCTATGGTCTTTGGAATATATGATGTTAAGTGTAGCAATCGTCAGTATAACCGATTAAAAACTATAGTTCTACGGCCAAAAGTTCAGCGCCAAGTTGATGCAAGGCGGTTTGTATTTTTTTTATTTGTGCTGGACGTGGCTTTCTGAATCCAGTAGAATAATGTTGAATTTGTTTTTGATTGATCCCTGTTATCTTCTCAAATCCTGCATTAGACAAGATGCCTTTATAATAAGCTAAAATACTTTGTGTGTCATATTTAAACACAACATCATAATCCACATTCGGTATATTCCCCAATTCTTTATTTAGTTCAATACTATCGAATACAGATTTCTTGGCTTCTTGAACAGAATCACCCATTCCAGTTACAGGGTATTTATCACTTTCTGTATAAGCCCCAAAAGCGTCTTTACTTGCTTCTAAGATAATTTTTATTTGTTTCATTTTGAAAAAGTTTTATTAAAATTTAATGTTTTAAAGACGGGCGTTATAGCCCCGCCTGTTTTCTAATTGATATTTCAGTTCCTTTTGGCACTTCCTTAGAACCGTGATAAGGTACAATTAGTAACTCACTCGATTTCATAAAGAGCTTGTTTTTGATTGACACAACAAAGATAGCACTTTTACTATCATTTTTTTTGTTGGAACAATTTTTTTTATATTACTTTACATACAAATTTGTCATACGGAACAGAAGTATAAAAGAATAATTTATACTTTTTTCTCATAAAATATTTTAAGTACAATATAAGTTTCACAGCTAAGGTTTAGATGCTTTTTGACGCATTCGTTTCGGACCATACCAGAGCCAAAATCCTGTGATGGTAAATATCAAT
>JANOYH010000164.1:0-19863 GCA_031428775.1 Bacteroidota bacterium | reverse complement strand
CTAAAACAATCGACGTAGTTGCACCAGCACCGCTTAGTGCAACATTTACCAACTCAGCTGGGTCATCTACTTTGTGTGCAGGTACTTCAACTACTTTAACTGCCAATACTGCTTATGCCTATGCTTGGTATCAATCAGTTGGTGGTGGAGCTAATATTAATTATTCAAGCGCAAAAGCCATAGTAGTCAATACGCCTGGAGATTACTATGTACAATTACAAGATGCTTATGGTTGTACTTATTATTCATCAGTCGCAACTATTACCGTTTTACCGGAACCAACAAATGCACTTGATATCAGTTTAACAAGTTCTAATAATTGCATTGGAAACTTTACTGGATCTGCAACTGCTGCATTTGTTCCAAATACGGGTTCTGGTACTCCAACATTTAGTGGATGGACTGGTCCCAATAGTTTCACCAGCAATAGCTTAAGCATAACCAATCGTCCGGCTGGAACTTATACTGCAACTGCTGTTGATTTCTGCGGAGTAACCGCATCAAAATCGGTGACCATTTTAGCTCCTATCACGCAATTTACCGTAAGCGGTGGTGGTGCATATTGTGCAGGTGGTACGGGTGTTTCAATTAATTTAAGTGGTTCTGAAATTGGTGTTAGATATGAATTGATTAAGGGCTTAATCAATCAAGGAATATTCATAGAAGGAACCGGTAGTGCTATTGCATTTAATAATATTACTGCAGCTGGAAACTATTTGATCAGGTCAGAAAGAACTGCAGATGCTTGTGTAATAATGGCCAGTTCTTCTGCAACGGTTTCTGTTACAGCTTTCCCTCAAGTATTTACCGTTACTGGCGGCGTAACTTTCTGTTCTAATGATCTTGCAAATTTCACCTTTACCTTAGATGGTACAACTGCTGGTGCAAACTATGCTATCCATAAAAATGATGGAAGTTCAGATGTGGTTACCAATACATTTGTTGGAACAGGAAATTCAATATCCTTTAATTTAGGCGCTCCTACAAGTAATACTACTACTTATACTATAATGGCTACTTCAGCAACTGGTGGTTGTGCAATAGCCATGAATGGCGCTGCTACGTTTACCAGATTAGCATCTCCTGCAAAACCTACTATTTCAGCAAGTGGATCAACCACTATTTGTCCGAGTAGCACTGTTACACTTACTTCAAGTGCAGCAGCCAATAATGTTTGGATGCCAGGCAGTATCGCTGGAAATACCTTAACAGTATCTCAAGCGGGTTCTTATACGGTAACAACTACAGCAGGCAATGGTTGTTCTGCAACATCTGCTGCAATGGTTGTAATTGTTCAGGACAATGTTGCACCAGTGGCAACGATTGGTAATTTGCCTGATTTGACCATCATAGAATCTGATCCTGTTACTGCTCCAACTGCTACCGACAACTGTGCTACCGGAACAATTACGGGTATAGCTAGTCCTTTAATTAGTAGTTTAGTGGTAGGTGTTAATACCGTTATCTGGACTTATAATGACGGAAACGGTAATAGGTCATCACAAACACAAACCATCACGGTAACAGCAAGAGATGTTGCTGATCCATACTTTAAAACTTTGGTGGATATTGTTAAAAACAATGACTTAGGTACTTGCGGTGCAACGATTACTTATCCAATACCATTAGCTAATGATGATGGATCAACTACTAAGGTAACTATGACAGAAGGTGGTGGAGACAATACCATTGTGTTTGATGTTAAAAAGACGTACAGGGTGAATAGTCTTGACTTTACAACTACTGGTGAATACAAGGATATTGTACACGGACATGGTGAAAATATATCAGTTAATATAGAATTAAGAAATTCGGCAACCGGAGTATGGACATTGGTAAAAACCATCCAAACAGGAACGGGTGAATATCATTTTGGTGGCAGCACCATTCATTTCCCTGAAATAGCGGAAGTAAATAGTATTCGATTTATTGCTAGTAAGGAAGTACTGGCGGCATTCCATTTTTATGAAATGAATGTAAACCTGAACAGCATTGTCATTACACAAACTGGTGGATTGGCAAGCGGCGCTGTATTCCCAATTGGTGAAACAGTGAATACGTTTACTGCAACGGACTTGTCGGGTAAAGTTGGTACTGCAAGCTTTAAAGTAACCATTCTTGATGCAGAAAAACCAACCATAAGTAGTCCTAGTTCTTCTAAACATTTTGCAGATGCAACTGGTGTATATACGGGCAGTGGTGGAACAGTTACTTTCAATGACAACTGTGCCAATGCACTTACTGTTAAAGAACAATACTATAACCAATTAGGCGGTCTATTCTTTGAAGGGACAACAGCATTAACGCAATCTAGTCTTGCATTAGCTGCTAGGGCTTATCCTTTAGGCATCAATAGAGTTGTGATTACGGCCACTGATGTTGCTGGAAATAGTTCGGTAACTAGTTTCACTGTTACAGTGGAAGACAATACCTTACCAACTATTACGCCTTCAGCTAATATTACCAAGTCAACCGACCCAAGTAGTTGTGGTGCATATGTGAATGTTACGCCTCCAGTAGTAGCAGACAACTGTAAAATTTCAGCAGTAAAAGTAGTGAGTTCTATTTCTGGTGGTGGAGCCAGTGGCTATTTCCCAATTGGGGTTACTACTTTAACTTGGACGGTGATTGATGGTAGTGGTAATAGCGCTTCAGCTATACAAACCATAACAGTAACTGATCAAGAAGCGCCATTGATTATCAACATGCCAAATAACATTATTCAAACCAGTGATTATGGAACATGTGGTGCAGTGGTTAATTGGGCACCGGTGCGAGCTGCTGATAACTGTTCTGTTGTAACATTGTTTACTTCTGATCATGTGTCTGGAGAAACCTTCCCTAAAGGAGTAACAACCGTAACCTATACGGCTAGAGATCAGTATAACAATGTGAAGACAGCCAGCTTTACTATTACCGTTACAGACAATGAAGCACCAACTGTTAGAACAAGGCCATTCACCGTTACATTGATTAATGGATCGGCTAGCATCACTACTGCGAATATCAATAATGGAACAACGGATAATTGTGTAGGAGCTATTACGTATGCACTTTCTACATCAACCTTTACTTGTGCTAATGTGGGCAGCAATCTGGTAACACTTACTGCAACAGATGCTGCGGGTAATGCTTCTAGTGGAACAGCATTGGTTACTGTAACTGGTCAACAGCTTAGTTCAAGCATTCAAGTAACGCCTTCGTCTACTGTGTTTACTGGTGGTATTCCAACAAATATCTATCTAGGCTATGGTTCACAAACTGTAACCTTAGGAGACAATGTAGTTGGATCAACAGCTGTTACTTACTTATGGTCTGGTACAGGTATCAGTGCTACTAGAACAAATCAGACTACTGTATTTACGGCAACTGCTGCAGGCTTATATACCATCACCTGTATTGCAACCAATTCATTCGGTTGTACTACCACTTCAACAGTGAATATATGTGTAAGGGATATCAGATCAACAACAGCTGTAAATAGTCCAGTGTATGTTTGTCATACTAATTTGCAAACAGGTGTTACATCAACACTTACAGTTGCGGTGAATCAAGTAGCCACTCAGTTACAGAACAATCCTCAGGATTTGTTAGGAACCTGTGGAATGCCGCCTTGCTCAGCAGCACCAACAGTAGTTGCTGAAACTATTAAAGAGGAGATTCCAGTAGTAATTACTAAAGGTGCAACAGCAGAAAAAGCAGAGAAGCTAACGGTAAAAGTATCGCCAAACCCATCTGCTACATCCTTTAATTTCATCATTAGTTCTAATAGTAAGTTACCAGTTAACGTACAAATTATGGATGGCGCTGGAAGAATGATGGAAGCAAAAAGCAATGCACCGATTGCCACTAACTTTAGAATGGGAGAGCGTCTAGTTTCAGGTATGTATTATGCAATATTTATACAAGGACAAGAAAGAGTCGTTGTTAAACTAATAAAACAGGATAGATTTTAATGATTATTAACTAAAATGATTATATTTCGGTATGCTAAAATTTAGGATACTTGCGTGGATAATGATCCTGCTTATATGTTCGGATTCATTTTCACAGGCTAAAATAATCGATAGCTTTAATGCTGTACTAGTAAAATCAAAGGAAGACACTAATAAAGTAAATACCCTTGTCGCGCTTAGTAAAGCTACCAGAGGTTCAACACCTGCAGAAGCTTTGCTAAGTGCTACAAAGGCAATGAAGCTTGCTCAACAGCTTAAATTTGTAAAAGGGGAAGCAAATGCCTTAAAGTATATAGGCATGTTTTATTTTTACAATGGCAATAACGTAGAGACACTTGACAATTGGCTGAAGTCCTTAGAATTATTTAAATCCATCAATGATAAAGCCGGTATTTCCAATATACTGGGCAATATTGGCGCATTGTATGACCGACAAGGGGATGATGAAAAATCAATGCAGTATTCATTACAGTCCTTGCAAATAGCGGAAGAAATAGGCGATAAAATGAGAATTGCTACAACATTACAGAATATAGGCAATACCTATGGCCGCAAAATATCAACCAGCAGAAAAGGTCTTGAGTATTTATTAAGAGCTATACCTATCAGTGAAGAACTGAAAGACCAAGACCTTTACGTTACACTTTATACCAATTTGGGAGAAGCGTATTCCAAAATGAATAAATTAGATTCAGCCTTATTTTATTTTCAAAAAGGAATAAAAGCAAGCCGGAATTCAGAGGAATTAACCACTATTTATATTTATAATTATGCGGGGAAGGGTTATGCAAAAACAGGCAAATTTGACCTAGCTATTAGTTACCAGAAGCGTTCTGTGGAACTTGCCAAAAAACTAGATGCTAATATGGATATTGGCAAATCATTGCTCGGCTTAGGAGATACTTATTTTGCTAATAATAATATTCCTGCATCACTGGCCACTTATAAAGAGGCGGAAATAATTTTGAAAAATGCTGGAGCAAAAGAAGAACTAAAAGATACCTATCAAGGGTTGTCGAAAATTTATGAGCGTAAAAAAGATTACCCCAATGCTTTTCACTATCAAAACCTTTTATTAGCTATCAAAGATTCGATATATAATATTGAGACGAGTAAAACAGTTTCCAATTTGCAATTAGATTATACACTTTCTAAGAAGGAATCTCAAATTAGTTTACTCACCAAAAACAAAGAATTGGATGATCTGCAATTGAAAAGACAGAAAATCACCAATATTGCTTTCGGCGTTGGTTTTGTCTTGATTATGTTATTTGCATTTGTACTCTATAGAAACTATCAACAAAAGCAAAAAGCAAATGAGGTTTTGGAACATACTTTAACTGATTTGAAGTCGACTCAAACACAATTGATCCATTCAGAAAAAATGGCGTCATTAGGAGAATTGACTGCAGGTATTGCGCATGAGATACAGAACCCTTTGAATTTTGTCAATAATTTCTCTGACCTCAATAGAGAGTTGTTAGCTGAAATGCTTGAAGAAATTGATAAAGGCAATTTGCAAGATGCAAAAGATATTGCTGCAGATGTTATGGACAATGAAACAAAAATCAATCACCACGGAAAGCGTGCAGATTCCATTGTGAAGGGAATGTTGCAACATAGCAGAACGGGCGCTGCGGTGAAAGAACCAACAGATATCAATGCTTTGGCAGATGAGTACCTTAGGTTGGGTTTCCATGGACTTAGGGCAAAAGACAATTCTTTCAATACCAATATGATTACGGACTATGACAATTCTATTGGATTGGTCAATTTAGTTCCACAAGATATGGCACGCGTTTTGTTGAATTTAATCACCAATGCATTTTATGTGGTGGGTGAAAAAAAGAAAGAAAATATTCCTGGGTATGAACCATCCGTTACCGTCAGTACAAAAAAGTTGGATGATAAAATTGAAATACGGGTTAGAGATAATGGGAATGGAATTCCACCAAGCGTCATGGAGAAAATATTTCAACCCTTTTTCACTACTAAGCCAACAGGGGAAGGTACGGGCTTGGGCTTGTCTATGAGTTATGATATTATCACAAAAGGACATGGTGGCACTATTCAAGCAACTACCAAAGAAGGAGAGTATGCGGAATTTTGTATTGAATTGCCAATTAAATAAGTAAAAGGTGCTTGATGAAATTTGGTAAGAATAGTTGGTAAGAAAATTGGATAAAATAAGGATGGTATAGTTTAACACTTAAAATGGAATCCCTATGAAGTTTTTAGTAGTTGATGACGAACTAGATGTACAAACGTTATTCCGACAGCGTTTCCGTAAAGAAATTAGAGACGGCGGTGTTGATTTTGTATTTGCCAATTCTGGCGAACAGGCATTGGCCTATATGAATGAACACCATCATGAAGCGGTGTTGATTTTGTCGGATATTAATATGCCGGGAATGAGTGGTCTAGAATTGTTGGGAAAAATAAAACAACAGTATACTGCGCCTACACCCAAAGTGATGATGTTAACGGCTTATGGAGACGCAGAAAATTATAACCAGGCAATGAAGCTGGGGGCGGATGATTTTCTCACAAAGCCGGTTGATTTCACCCTATTAAGAGAGAAATTGATGCTATAATTTGAGTAGTGGTAATATGGAGTGGAATTTTAATTAATTTACAATTATGGCTCAAAAAAGCTCACTCCTTTTATTGCTGTTGATAGCATGGGTTGCTGGAATTGCGCAGTCCAATCAGTTATTCAGTAAACTCAAAATTGATCATTGGGACAGCAAGACTGGTATGCCCAACGACTTAAATTTAAATGTTTATCAAACCAAAGATGGTTTTTTATGGTTGACAGGCTATTCTGGTCTGATAAGGTTTGATGGAATCAACTTCACCACTTTTAATTCAAGAACAGACAGCATTTTTAAGACGGACAATATTGAAAGTATTTTAGCCGAATCGGAAGATTCCACTTTTTGGATCCCAACCCCTACTAGTGGATTGATTTCCTATAAAAATGGCGTTTTTAAAACCTATTTAGCAGATCGTTTTTCGGGACGTTTAGTTGGAAAAACAACTAGCGACGAATTGTTGATTACTTTGGGAAGGAGAACCAATCAATATATTTTATTTAATACAAAGTCAAAGAAACATAGTGAGTTAACCGCAATTGACTTAAGAGAATTGGTAAATAAGGATAAATTCATTTTAAATCATAAAAAGGATCAGAATGGAAATAGTTGGATAATTAGGGATGCGAAGTTACTAAGGATAAAAAATGGGATAACTTACGAATTATCAGAAAAAGAGGGGGTTAAAAAAAATGCTATTTACAACGCATTTTATGTGGATAGCAAAAATAGGGTTTGGCTTCCATCAAGTGATGGGTTGTTGATTTGGAATGGCAAATCCATGGTGCCTTTTCCTGGCTTGGAGAAAACCCCCATTTTTCCTTCTAATGCAACAACCGGATTAATATTGGAAGATCATCAAGGCATCATTTGGGTAGCAACCCGCAATGGGTTGGCCTATTTAGAACCCGGTTCACAGAAATTTGAATTGTCACCCAAAAATTCAATACTTCCCTTACAAAGTTTCAGCTCTATTTTAGCAGACAAAGAAAATAATATTTGGCTTAGTTCAGAGACGGGTTTATATAAAATTAGTAGAAGTAAGTTTCACAATTATTCCATTCAAGATGGCCTTTCTCAAAAGCGTGTGGAAGGAGTTGTAGCGCTTGATTCAAATCGTTATTTATTTGTTTCAAACAGAACACTTTATGTGATTGAAAATGGTATCATTAAACCATATCCTTTTAAGAATAAAGTTCTAGCAAAAGAGCCCATGACGGCCTTTCACATAGTAAAAAGCTCCAATGAAACTGTCTGGTTATGTAGTGCTTTTGGAAAGCTGATAAAAATAGATAAATATGGCGAATCGTTTTACGCATTTGCAGATATCAATTCTGCCATCAGGTATGCTTTTGAAGATCAAGAGAAAAAAATGTGGTTTGGTTTTCCTTATGTTGGAATAGCTTCTCTAAATGAAAAAGGGAAATTTGTTTTTTTGAATTTCCCAAAAATTGATTTCAAAAACTTATACCTAAGCTCTATTCGAAAATTAAAGAATGGCACTTGGGTAATTACTTCATACAACAAAGGCCTTACACTCATAGATAAATTGGGTAATCCAATCCAAATAGAAGATCCTTTGAACTTCAATACAGTAGGCTGTTTTAATAGTTATGAAGATTCTGCTGGTACTATTTGGGCGGTTTCTCAATCAGGAATCTTGCGTTACAAAAATGGGAAGCTTGACTTTCTCAACCACAAAGATGGATTACCAGAAAACAGCCTTTTTGATTTTATTCCTGATCAAAATGGAAGTATATGGCTAACATCCAATAGGGGGTTAATACGTGTACTTAAAAAAGAGTTGGATAATTATTTAGATAAAAAAATAGCCAAAATAAATTGGCAATTATATGATGATGGGGATGGAATGGAAAACAGACAATGTGTGGGAGCCAGGCATTCAACCATTAGTCCAGATGGTAAATTACTTTTTGTAACAATCGGTGGTTTGGTTGTGGTTGATCCCAATAAATTGCTCAAAAATTCAATTCCTCCTTCTGTAGTGATCCATAGTATTATGCGAGATGATCAATCAATTGATCTCAATAACAAATTATTATTTGGTCCGGGTAATCACCGTTATATTTTCAACTACACTGCGCTAAGTTTTGTGGCTCCAACAAAAGTTAAATTTAAATGTAAGCTGATAGGCTACGATAAAGATTGGATCAATTCAGTAGGAGAGAGACGAGCCATTTATACCAATATACCTGCAGGTAAATATACTTTTCAAGTGATTGCTTGTAATAATGATGGTGTTTGGAATGAAATTGGTGCCAGTTTGCCCTTTACTATTGATACATTTTTTTATGAGACTATTTGGTTTAGGACTTTAGCTATCATGGTATTTTTCTTATTGATTTGGGTATTTGTAAAATGGAAAACTAGGGCCACACTAAAGAAAAATGAGCAATTAGAAACACAGGTGGCTGCCAGAACAAAAGACCTTTCCAATACTATTGGAGAATTGAAGTCCACCCAATCGCAATTGATTCAATCAGAAAAAATGGCAAGCCTTGGTGAACTTACTGCTGGAATTGCACATGAGATTCAGAATCCATTAAACTTCGTGAACAATTTTTCTGAAGTAAATACGGAGTTGATAGAAGAATTAAAATCAGAACTGCAGGCAGGTAATTCCACTGAGGCTATTGCTTTAGCCAATGACATTGCTGAAAATGAGCAAAAGATTAACCACCATGGCAAACGAGCTGATTCCATTGTAAAAGGAATGTTACAACATAGCAGAAGCAGTAATGGAATAAAAGAGCCTACCGATATTAATGGTTTAGCCGATGAGTATTTCAGATTAGCTTATCATGGATTAAGGGCTAAAGACAAATCATTTAATGCAAATTTAGTGACAGATTTTGACAGTTCTATTGGCTTGATTCCTATTATTCCACAAGACATAGGAAGAGTAATACTGAATTTAATTACCAATGCATTTTATGCTGTGAATGAAAAAAATGAACAAGAAAAAGAATCTGCTGTAAAATTTGAACCAACAGTAACTGTTGCTACAAAAAGAATCATCAAGCAGTTAACTGGGAATAAAGCGTTAACTGAAGTAATACAAATTATTATCAAAGACAATGGCAATGGCATTCCTAAAAAAGTGCTCGACAAAATATTCCAACCATTCTTTACTACTAAACCAACAGGACAAGGAACCGGGCTTGGTTTAAGTATGAGTTATGATATTATCAAAGCCCATGGGGGTGAGTTAAAAGTAGAGACTGTGGAAGAAGTTCAATTAAAGGGCTCTGAAGATCAACATTCAGGCACAATATTTATTGTAGAATTACCTATTGGTAATTCGTCATCTTCAAATTCATAAAAACATGAATACTATTAAAGAAAGTGATTTGCAGATTCAACAGCTGGAATTGTCTTTGGCCAATAGAAATGCTGAACTTTCTCTTTTGAGTAGTATTCAACAAGCATTGCTATCACAGAAGGATATGCCTTTTATATTTGAATTAGTGGGAGATCAGTTGCATCAAATGTTTGAAGGCTTTGTGGTTTCCATAGCCACATTTGATTTTGAAACCGGCTTTGAACACTTTAAATATCATTTTGAAGCAGGAGAAAGAACCTTTCCTGAACCAAGGCCCTATAATCAAATCAGACAAATTCTTATCGACACCCATCAACAGTTGGTAGTCAATGAACATGCCGAAAGTTTTGTAAATGACTTGCTTGGAAAAAACTATTTTATTGAAGCAGCTATTGCCATTCCCAAGTCCTTTTATTTTGCGCCTTTAATGGTTGATGATATTGTTAGGGGCTATATCAGTTTGAAACATTATGTTCAAGAAACGGTATTTGATGAGGAACATATCCGATTATTGAATACCATCGCTGGAAGCATCAGTGTTACCCTTCAGAGTGAACGTTTAATCAATAAGGAACAACAAAAAGCAGCTGAACAAAAAGCCTTATTGGATACCATGACCGACTTATCCAAAAAGTTGGAATTAAATCATTTGTTGGCTTCGGTATTAGAAAGGGCTGTTTCTATTCTTAAAGTATTTGGTGGTGAACTAGCCATTTACCACGAAGAATTAAAAGAATTAGAAATTGTGGCTAGCCATAATTTGGGCATGAACTCAGGTGGCGTACACTTAAAACATGGAGAAGGAGCCATGGGTAAAGTGGCGGAAACAAAACAAGCATTAATTATTCCTGACTACCAAGATTGGGATGGGAGGTCGGACAAATACACCAAAACAACAGTGCATAGCGTAATGGTAGTGCCATTATTAATTGGGGATCAATTGCTAGGAGTAGTTGCTGTAGTACATTTGGACAAGCAAAGTAAATTTTCTGTAGAAGATTTAAATCTCTTGAATTTGTTTGCACCACTTGCCGCAACAGCCATTGAAAATGCAAGGTTATTTGAAGCAGAAAGAAAGAAAGCCCAAGAGCAAGAAGCTTTGTTAGATACCATGAAGGATTTGTCGGGCAAATTAGAATTGAAAGCATTATTGCAATCTGTAGTAAAGCGTTCAGTGGAACTCTTGCAAGTTACTGGAGGAGAATTGGCCATTTATCATCCGGAAGAAAAGCAATTAGAAATTGTAGCTAGTTTAAATCTTGGTATGGAATCATTGGGTCTGCGTTTAGAATTAGGCGAAGGTGCTATGGGAACTGCTGCAGCCAATCAGGAGACCTTGTTAATACCTGATTACCAAACCTGGGCGAGTAAATCGACCAAATACACAGAAACCAAAGTGCATAGTGTAATGGTGGTGCCATTGATGATAAAAGATCAGTTAGTGGGTGCGCTTTGTAGTGTGCACTTGGATAAGGATCGGGTGTTTAATCAGGGCGACTTACGCCTCTTAAACCTTTTTGCCCCATTGGCTGCCACGGCTATTGAAAATGCACGCTTATTTGAAAAGACGAATAAGTTGTTGGAGGAAGCGGAACAAAGAACTACACTATTAAAAAATACCCAGCATCAATTGGTACAGCAAGAAAAATTGGCATCATTAGGTGAATTGATTGCGGGCATTGCACATGAAATTCAAAACCCTTTAAATTTTGTCAATAATTTTTCGGAAGTAAATACAGAGTTGTTGGAAGAAGTGGAAGAAGAAATTGAGAAGGGCCATTTCGATGATGTAACAGCAATTGTACATGACATCAAAGAAAATGAGCGAAAAATAAATCACCACGGAAAAAGAGCCGATGCCATTGTAAAAGGTATGTTGATGCATAGTAAAAGCACTAGCGGACTTAAAGAACCGGCCGATATCAATGCTATTGCAGATGAATACCTACGCCTTGCCTATCACGGGTTGAGGGCAAAAGACAAATCCTTTAATGCTAAATTGGAAACTGAATATGATGCAAGTATCGAAAGCATTCATATTATACCACAAGATATAGGCAGAGTAATATTAAACTTAATCAGCAATGCCTTTTATTCGGTAGATGAAAAAAAGAAGCAACAACCCAATGGCTTTGAACCTACCGTAACCGTCAGTACTAAAATAGAACCAGGCTTTGTGGTAGTACAAGTGAAAGACAATGGTAATGGGATTCCGCAAAAAGTAATCGACAAAATATTCCAACCCTTTTTCACTACAAAACCAACAGGACAGGGTACCGGACTGGGCTTGAGTTTGAGTTATGATATTGTAAAAGCGCATGGAGGAGAGTTGAAAGTGGAGACCAAGGAGGGGGAGGGTACTGAATTTAGTATCTGGTTAAATGCATAGAATTTTTAGAAACTTAAATCAAGACTTATTATTGTCAAATAAATAGTCCAGTTCATTGTTGTAAATATGGAAATGGTTTGTTAAATTTAAATTATTATTAATATAATTTAAATTTAGCTTATGAGACTTACCACAAGGGATCTTAGCGTATTTCTAATTGGTGCAGTTGCAACTGTATTATCCATGATGGCTTATCATCATTTTGTTGATGATCGGAATCCGTTTGACAGTTTAACAGGCAATAGCAATGTAATGGTTGATACTGCCAAAACAAAACCACCAAGAACTGGTAAAGGAAATGGAGACGGGGGTAGTAAGCAAATAGACTTTGCAACACTTACAACTTCTTTGGGAAATTATTTAAATGACCCAAATGCAATGCTAGTGCAGTATTATGATTCTACTAAAAAAGATTCGCTTGTGAGAACTTTAGAAGGTTTTGTTTTTACGGCAGACCAATTAAAAGATTTGATCACCAAAAATAAATCGGGTATTAAGCCAGACCAAGTATTATTTTATTTGGGGGAAAACGGACAATTTTCATACGGTGGAAATACTTATGGTAAGATGACCTTAACTGCCATTGGTATGAAGAATGGTGTACTAGTGTATAAAAAAGATTCCACTAATGTTGCTGATCCATCTGATGAATCAATTTATGATCAAGCCGATCCTAGTCCCCCTTTTGGCGCATTTCAAGCACCTCAGGTAGTGAAAAAAGCGGTGCCTAAAAACTAAATGTTATTCAATCAATGTTTTCAGATTTCCCACATTCTCTTTATTATGGCATATTATTTATCGGGGCATTAACCGGACTGCTTTTGTATTCCCGTGTTAGTGCTCCTTTTAAAAGCGTTGCGCTATTATTATTGGTTACACTGGTCAATGAATTGGTTGCTCGTTATTTTAAATACCAGTTAAGAATTAGCAATAATCCTGTTTACCACATTTTTACGGTGATTGAATATTTGTTGTATGCTATTATTTATAGTCAGTTTTTTAAATCCAAGAAGTGGAAACAGATTTTATTTGTAACCGTGTTATTGTTGGTGTTTTGGGAAGGGATTAATCTGGCATTTTTTCAACAAATTACGAAGTCAAATACCAATACGTTGTTGCTAGAAAGTTTGTTATTGGTCATACTGTCGTTGAATTTATTTTTAAAAATCAGGACGGACATGGAACATGGCAATCTTTTAAGTATGGGCTCATTATGGTTCAACGCTGGAGTACTATTATATTACGCTGTGGCAATACTCATCTGGGGCTTTCATAGTTTAAAGGTCTATGAATTGCAAGATCCTCCTAGAATAATTTATACTTTATTACTTCTTTTCAATACCCTATTGTATAGCTTATTTGTAGTGTCTATTTGCTTAGATGCATTTAGCCAAAAGAAACCAAAATCAGCTTCATGATGCATTTATTATCATTAAATTCTGCTGAAGTAACCATTTTCTTAGTTGCTGGAATTATTTTAATTGGCCTGTTTTTAGGATTCATCCTATATTATATTTTCACTTACCGCGATAAGCAGAAAGCTTATTTATTATTAGAATCCCAAAATAAAGAAATTGAAAATAATAAAAAGGTCATTGAAAACACGTTGATTGATTTAAAAGCAACGCAAACACAATTAATACAATCAGAAAAAATGGCATCACTGGGTGAGCTAACCGCAGGCATTGCACATGAAATTCAAAACCCATTAAATTTCGTCAACAATTTTTCTGAAGTAAACAAAGAATTACTAGACGAAATGGTGGAAGAATTGAAAAAAGGAAACACGGAAGATGCCATTTCCATTGCAAAAGACATAGTAGATAATGAAGCAAAAATCAACCACCATGGTAAACGTGCAGATACCATTGTGAAAGGGATGCTGCAACATAGTAGAAATAACAGCGGACAAAAAGAACCAACTGATGTGAATGCATTGGCAGATGAATACCTACGACTTGCCTATCACGGTTTAAGGGCAAAGGACAAGTCATTTAATGCCACCATGCAAACGGATTTTGATGAATCCATTGGTGTTATCAATATTGTTCCACAGGAAATTGGTAGGGTTATTCTTAATCTAATTACTAATGCATTCTATGTAGTTAATGAAAAAAAGAAGCAGCTATTAGAAGGATATGAACCAACAGTAACAGTAGCCACAAAAAAAATCATCAACCCTTCTGGAAGCAACGTTGTAACGATAAGTGTTGCTGACAATGGCAACGGTATCCCTCAAAAAGTGTTAGATAAAATCTTCCAGCCTTTCTTCACTACTAAACCAACAGGGCAAGGAACGGGTCTTGGCTTAAGTTTGAGTTATGATATTGTAAAGGCACATGGTGGGGAGTTGAAAGTGGAAACAAAAGAGGGAGAAGGGAGTGAGTTTGTAATAATACTTCCAATATAATTATAAAGCAGAAAATACTTTTAATAGATGAACCCGGCAAAATCAAATCCAAGCTATAGTCAATTGGTGAAAGCTAAATGGGAAATTGGCAGACGCAATATTCTTGATATGCGTCGTTTTTATCTGATTTTTTCAAAATGGCAGACAGTGTCTGCCAAATTAAGCTGGAGCCTTTATATCTCACTTCACAATAAACACTTTTCAGTTGACCTCGTGTTTTATCACCGCATTTTAAAATGCTTTGTTCTGATTGATTTAAAAACTAGAAAAGTGATTCATGGTGATATTGGTCAAATGAACCTCTATCTTAATTATTTTAAAGCGGAGGAAAATGTGGAAGGAGATGGCGAGCCGATTGGAATAATCCTATCTGCGGAAAAAGATGAAGTAATGGTAGAGTATGCAATGCGAGGCATTTCCAGTAAAATATTTGTATCAAAATACCAGCTATATCTGCCGGATAAAAAATTGCTACAGAAAAAAATTAAAGCCATTATACACGAAAAATAAAATATTTCAACCCTTCTTCACTACCAAACCAACAGGACAAGGAACAGGTTTGGGATTGAGTTTGAGCTATGATATTGTGAAAGCGCATGGAGGGGAGTTGAAAGTGGAAACAAAGGAAGGAATGGGCACTGTATTTATCATAGCTGTTCCTATATAAAACAAAGATTTAAATTGAGTTTAAAAGAGCATTTAATAGTTCAGAATATGAAAAGAATTTGCATCTTTCTAGTTATCAGCTTATTATATATGGACCATGCTAATGGTCAAGATAGTATCGTTACCCTTAGTATTAAAAATTTATCTGCTGCTGGAGGATTGAATATTTATGAACAGGGAGCTTGGTTCTATCATTCAGGCAATGACAGCAATTGGGCAAAAAATGAAATTGTTCAAAAGGACTGGAAGGCGTTAATTCCTTATTATTTGGATGCGTCTTATGCTGATAAAAATGGAAGACTGGAAGGGTGGTTTCGATTTAAGTTTAAGATGGATAGTAGTATCATGAACCTGCCTTTTCGATTATGGTATCGTTCAATGGCTGCAGCGGATGTTTATTTGGATGGGAAACTATTTCATCAATATGGTAGTATAGACGAGGAAAATAAATCTTTTAAATTCTTTAGTGAAATTGATTCAACACGAAGGGTACAATTTTCAGGTTCTGAAATACATACGCTGGCAATACATGTAAGAGATCAATTAGTTTATCCCAGCAGAAAAACAGGGCAAATGATTGGAAGGGTTGATTTTCAAAAATCTGGCTTTGTTACTATTATTCTCGACAAATACCTTTATCAGTTTTCTGGTACTCAATCTAATTTTATTTTTTTTACATCAATTTGGGTTTTTATAAATGCATTACTTAGTATTCTGTTCTTGCTTTTATTCTTTTTGAATAAGACGCAGTCAGGTTTATTGTTGTATTCGGGTTTTTGTGCATGTTCGGCTATTATTTTCAGTTTTAGTTATTTGAATTCTTGGTATAGTATTGGCAATAATATCAGAATAAATAGTCCAGAATCTCTTTTATTTATAGCTAGTATCAGAGAATTGTTTTTTAGGATTATTCTCTTTTTGGGTTTATTTTCTATTGCGAGAGTATTTCAAATAGAAATACAAAAGTTAAATCGTAGGTTGATGCTGATTTCGTTGATTGTTTCATTATATTCTTTAGCCCTTATACAATTGTATAATATTGGATTCCTTACGAATATCAATCTTATTTTGTTACGATTGAATTCATTCATAGAACCATTTTGGTTTATTGGTCTAATGCTATTTTGGATTATTACGTCTTTGAAAAAATCAGGATTTGCTCAGAAAATTGTGGCAGTTGGCTTGGTTTTAACACTATTTTTCTTCATTATATCTTTGGCGTTAACTTACTTTTTACCTGCTTGGGATAATGAATGGATCAGCACAGCTATCGCATTTTGTTTTCCATTCTCTTTATTAGTTTTTGTAGCTTTTAGATTTCGTGAAATCAATAAAAATATTTTGCTCAATGCACAACAGATTGTAGCACTGTCGGACGAAAAAAGGGGAATGGCAGAAAACCAACAAAAGATATTGGAAGTGCAGGTTGCAGAAAGAACCATTGAGTTAGAGAATAAAAATCATGAACTTGAAATAGAAACTTCCCTTGAAAAAGTAAGAGCACAGGCATTGGGCATGCGAACTCCATCGGACTTGCTTGATATTTGCGCTATACTTTTTTCAGAACTTAAAGTAATGGGATTTGATGAACTCAGAAATGCGATGATAAATATTTATGAAGATGATAAAACATATTTTATAAATTATGATTATGCCTTATGGTCAGGTAAAACAATTACTAAAATGCCCTATAATTTACATCCATTAATAGATAGGCAAGTTCAAGAAACAAAAAATGCAAGAGATGCCTTTAATGAATTTTCATTTACAGGGAATGAATTAATAGCGTTCAGAGAATTAAGAAAGAGTAATGGCGAACAGGATGATCCAAAACTAGAAGAAAGTTCCTCCCTGCATTATTATTTTTATTCAATAGGTAAAGGATCTATTGGAATATCAACGTATCTCCCCATCAATGAAAATAAACGGATCTTATTAAAGCGTTTCAGAAATGTTTTTGACTTTGCCTATAGAAGATACACAGATGTAGCCAATGCAGAATCACAAGCAAAAGAATCACAGATTGAAGCATCATTAGAAAGAGTACGCGCAAGTGCAATGTCTATGCACAAAAGCAATCAGTTGCTAGAAGTTATTAAAACAGTTACAGACCAACTCACTTATCTCGGCATTGAGTATGAAGGTGCAAACTTTGTTACAATAAACCCTGATAAAAGTTGGCTGATGTGGATATGTACTAGGCTTGAGAATTTTCCATTTCTGATGCATATTCCTTATTTCCATCACAAAGAGTTTATAGATTTTGATGAAGCAAAAATGAATGGTCTGGACTTTTATTCCTATTTGCTTTCTCCAATAGAAAATTCGGAATGGATGCAACATTTTTTTGAAAAGGCTGTAGCCAAATCAGAAATGCCCGAATTGACAATGGAACGAAAGGAACAATTAATGCAATCTTCCTACCAAGCAGCTTCTATATTTTTATTTGATGAAATAACTTTGGCAATTTTTCGCATTTCCGACTTGCCATTTTCAGATGCGGAGAATGCTATTTTTAAGCGCATTGGAAAAGTATTTGAGCAAGCATATATTCGTTTTCTTGATTTAAAAAAGGCCGAAGCGCAGTCAAGAGAAGCTTTACGCAGTGCCTCATTAGATAGGGTTAGAGCTGAAATCGCTTCTATGCGAACTACAGTAGATTTAGAAAAAATAACACCACTTATTTGGAGGGAGCTTACTGTGTTAAATATTCCTTTTGTTAGATGCGGTGTTTTTATCATGGATGATACAGAGGAAAAAATCCATACCTTTTTATCTACGCCTGATGGTAATGCCATTGCAGCTTTTCATTTACCTTATTCTTCTACTCCTTTAGTTGAGTCGATTGATTATTGGAGAAACAAAAAAATATATCAATCCTATTGGGATTTGAATGTCTATACCAGTTTTGCTAAAGCAGTTTCCAATCAAGGTACTGAAGTCAATACAGCACAATATTTGAGCTCAGTTCCAGCAGAAGGGATTCACCTGCATCTAATTCCTTTTGTTCAGGGAATGTTATATGTAGGCAACACAGTCAAATTGAAAGAAGCGGATCTTTTATTAATACAATCCCTTGCAGATGCTTTCTCAACAGCTTATGCTAGGTATGAAGACTTCAACAAAGTAGAAGAAGCAAAAAAACAGGTTGAAAAAACCTTATCCGATTTGCAATCAGCTCAAAAGCAATTGATTCAATCAGAAAAAATGGCATCCCTAGGAGAGCTTACTGCAGGCATTGCCCATGAAATCCAGAACCCATTAAATTTCGTTAATAATTTTTCTGAAGTAAATACAGAATTGATTGATGAATTAACAGAAGAAGCGGATAAAGGAAATATAGCCGAAGTAAAAGCTATTGCTAAAGACATCAAAGAAAATGAAGAGAAAATAAACCACCATGGCAAACGTGCCGATGCAATTGTAAAAGGCATGTTGCAACATAGTCAAGCTAGCAACGGTACAAAAGAACCCACTGATATCAATGCATTAATAGATGAATATTTACGCCTCGTGTATCATGGACTAAGAGCCAAAGACAAATCCTTCAATGCAACATTAGTAACTGATTTTGATGAAAGCATTGGCAATATCAATATTATCCCACAAGATATTGGCAGAGTGATTTTGAATTTAATCAGCAATGCTTTTTATGCGGTGGATGAAAAGAAAAAACAAATTGGGGAGGGATATGAACCAACTGTTACAGTATCAACAAAAAATAGTAGCAATCATTTTGGTGGTCATATAGTAACAATCAGTATTGGAGATAACGGCAATGGTATACCTCCCAAAATAATTGATAAAATCTTTCAACCATTCTTCACAACAAAACCCACAGGCCAAGGAACGGGACTAGGATTGAGTTTGAGTTATGATATAGTGAAAGCGCATGGGGGAGAGTTAAAGGTGGATGCAAAAGAGGGAGAAGGAAGTAATTTTATTATTAAATTTCCTTAATCTGGTTCTTAAACTATTTTTTATATGGAAGTACTTATTTCAAAAAATATTCCCCACCCAGATTACCAGTATTTGGTAGTCAAAATTTCTGAAACCTACCTATCTGGTCAGGTGAAGGCAACGCACGCTGTCAATACACAATTATTGGAAACTTATTGGCAAATAGGTCAACACATCGTAGAGTTTGAACAAGATGGTAATGCAAGGGCAGAATATGGGAAGGGGTTGATAAGCACTTTGTCTAAAGACCTTTCATTGCTTCACGGAAAAGGATTTAGTAGCAGTAATGTAAAGCGATTCAGGCAGTTTTACCTAGCTTATCCAATTGGTGCGACACTGTCGCACCAATTGACCTGGAGCCATATGGTGGAGCTTTTAAAAATAGATGACCCAATAGAAAGAAGTTTTTATGAAAAGCAAACACAGGAAGAAAATTGGAATGTTAGGGAATTAGTGCGACAAAAAAACGCAGCCTTGTTCCAACGACTGGCACTTAGCAAAAACAAAGATGAAATTTTAAAACTTTCTACCCTAGGTCAGCAAAT
>JANOYH010000163.1:0-6844 GCA_031428775.1 Bacteroidota bacterium | reverse complement strand
CATGAATTCAAGTGTAGGAATGCTTGATATCAAATCAATCCATCCCCATTTCATGAATTGCAGCTTGTCTTTTGCTTTTAAAAATCTTTTAAAGAAATCAACTAAAAAAACACCACAAATAAAGTTGTCAATCACGTGTAATAGATGGGACACTTCATGCGGAAGTCGAATAAAAGTATCCACCATCAATGCGATGAGCACATAAATGGATAAGAATAGTATTAATATATTTAGAAAGCCTAATTTCTCTTGTTCATTTTCCATATTAATATTGATCACTTTTTGAGGTGATGAAAATTTGATTGTTCAAAAACAGCACTTATACTCCAACTTAAATTACATGATTTTCTTTAATGTATAAAAAAAAACGTCTCAAATTAATTTGACTAGGCCATTTTTAAAACATTATTCATCAAGCCAACACATAGTCTAACTATTCAAGGTGGATGAATTGAGGAGTATTAAAAACATAGCTTTTGTGTATGTAAAACGCTATAAATCTGTCTATCGATTATTCGATTATGGCCGATGCAAATAAATGATTGTATTGTTGACATTGAATTAATACATATTTATATTCTTTGAAATTAGGAGATCCTGCAAAGGGATAAGTTTGTGATCCGTTTGTTGAACTTAGTTTTCCTAAATCAATGAAATTAACTGGTTGTAATTGGCTTTGCAGTAGGGTCAACAATAGCCTTTTTATTAATTTCAAAGTGAAGCTCCCCTATTTTTATATTTTAATAGAAAGTTCCACATCAATTGAATATTTTTTGAAGTCTTCTGGAACATCAGCATATATTGCTAGATATTTATCTCGAAAGTTGGTTCTGATCATATTTATGAAATTCCATTAGTTGTCATAAAGTTGCCTTCTTTTAATCCTCCTTCATTGTAAAAATGAATATTATCTAGGAAAATATTTTCAATTTTGGACTGAGGCAAACCTGTGATGGAGGCAGAATAATTACCTGTTCTATAAGCTATCAAATTGCTTATTTGTATATTTCACATTTGCGAAGTGGAGGAAAAGTTGATTTGGGAAACTATTCAAGATATAACTGTAGAAGTAATCAATGAACGAAAAGAAAATGAAAAGATTTTCGATTGGGATGCACGATTGACTCATTCTTAATTGCTCCATAAAGAAGATCTTGCTGGTGTTATTATTCCGATTCTTTAACAATTTCATGTATTGCCGCATCGAGTTTTTTAGCAGCCATATCAATGTGCTTTAATAATTCAAGTTTCTCTTCCAGGGTAATAGGCAAATTCATAGCAGCATTAATTCCCATAATAGTTGTTAATGGTCCTCTTACTTGATGGCTTTGATGCGAAACGATTTTTAGTAACTTATCATTCATCTTTTTGCGATCTGTAATATCTTCTTTTATTGCAAGTATATGAGTTGCAATCCCCCTTTCATTAATAATTGGCGAGATAGATGCCGCTTCCCAATATAATTCTCCATCTTTCTTTCTATTTTGAAATATCCCTTCCCATACTTTTCCGTTATCGATTGTTTGCCATAATGTTTTATATTCTTCAGCACTTGTAAATCCTGATTTTAAAAACCTAGGATTTTTCCCTAAAACTTCTTCTAAAGTATAACCAGCTATTTCCATGAATTTTTTATTCGCATATTCAATATTTCCGGACGGTTCCGTTATTAAGATGGAAACCGGACTTTGTTCCACTGCCAGAGATAATAATTTAAGTTTTTCGTCATCTTCCTTTCTTTGTGTAATATCTTCAATCATACACAGATGCACAAGTGGCCCATTTTCTTCTTTAATCAAATGTGAAATGGTCATTTTTACCCAAATATGTGATCCATCAGGGTGGATATAACGTTTCTCCATTTGAAAATCGCTAATGGTCCCATTCAATAACAGTTCCTTTTTGCCAAAATCAAATTGTAGATCTTCTGGGTGAGTGATACTCATCCAGGTATTATTAATTAATTCTACTAATGGTCGTCCCGAAATCATTCCAAACATTGGATTTGCATCAATAATCACTCCTGTTAGAAAATCTATGATAGCTATACCCAAAGGAGCATCTTCAAATATGGTTCTAAATCTCTTTTCACTTTCCGCTAATGCTGCTTCCGCTATTTTTCTATCAGTGATATCTCTCCAAACACAATGAATTACATTGTTTCCTACATCGTTTGAAATGGCTGTCAATAGCACTTCAACAGGAAATAGTTCTTTGCTGCTTTTTACATGCATCCACTCAAAACGATGTGTTCCATTCACTAAAGCCAAGTGCATCATTTCTGCACCTTTTTCATTTGAATTTCTTCCATCTGGCTGAGTCTCTGGAGATAATACAGAAGGAGGAACATTCAGAAATTCTTTTTTTGATTTGTACCCAAGCATATCTATTGTTGCCTGATTACATTCGTGAAAAATTCCATTTTCAATAATCAAAATTGCATCTGCAGATTTTTCGAAAATATTGCGGAACTTTCCTTCCATTTCCACAATTTCATTTTCAGCCTTTTTTAGATTCGTGATATCTCTTCCAATAGAATATATGTATTGATTCTCCTCTTCCCATGTAAATGTCCATGACATATTTGCAATTGACCCATCATTTAGTATGATCCTATTTTCGAAGTTTTTCTGAATTTTTAATACTGGTAACTCTTTTAAAACATTTGATGTGGCTATTTTATCCTCCTCGTAGATAATATTAGCAAAAGGCTGATCAATTACCTCGCCATGATCATATCCTAAAAAATGAAGTGCAGAACTATTAATAAATATCCTCTTCCCATTTATATCAATTATTGAAATAAAGTCAGAAGAAGCCTCAATAAAAATATTGATGAGATTATTTTTTTCATCTAATTCCTTTTTGCTGCGCTTAAGTTGATCTTGAATAAGTAACATTTCATTAATCATATAAATGGGATTGAATAAAATTGTTGCTTTAAGTTAAGTAAAAATATTTGGTAGGTTAACAAAAAGATAATGATACTTTTAAAATAGAAATAAGTAATTATATGTTTAGCAAAAGGTTTAGTATAAATCGTATATTAGTATGCCAGATTAAATATGATAACTACTTACTCAATTAATTCATCTCGCATGAAATATTTTTCCGGATTTGTATTTTATTTATGTTTTATTATCATTGTCCAGTTTTTCTCAATCGATGCTAATTCACAAACAGCCACTGTTCATTGGCAAAAAATAGCCAATGGCGTTTGGAAGGCGAAAGTTGGCAAACCAGAAGCAACTAATTTATTAACCATTTCAGGTTTACTTCCAAAAACGATGGCGATTAATAATATGCCTTTGGCAAATTTCCCGATACAGGAGAATGAAATAAAAGTGGAAGTTTATGATGGCAAAACCTATCTAAAATTTCCTCTTGATCAAAATGAAAAGATATTTGGATAGGGTTTGAATTTTAAAACCGTGGAACAAAGAGGACGCATCCTTAGACTACATATGGACCATTATGATGGAATTGATAATGGTCGCTCTCATGCACCAATTCCCTTTTATGTTTCTTCCAAAGGCTATGGCGTTTTTATAAACTCAGCCAGATATATAGATGTTTGGGTAGGTACTGGTGTTAGAACAGATAGTAAAAATCCACCTGTTGCAAGGGACAGAAACACGGATAAAAAATGGTCGGCTTCCCCTTATTCAGATAATGTAGAAGTGTTGGTTCCGGCCGAGGGCGTAGAAATTTTTGTGTTTGGTGGCCCCACCAGTTTAGATGCGGTTAGCAGATTTAATTTATTTCAAGGGGGCGGTTGTCTGCCTCCCAAATGGGGACTGGGATTTTGGCATCGAACACCCACTTTATTTAACGACAAACAACTACTCAATGAAGTGGAAGGATTTACAAAACATCAATTTCCATTAACTGTTATTGGTTTAGAACCAGGATGGCAAAGTAAATCCTATCCCTGCACTTATGAGTGGGATAGTACTCGATTCCCGGATCCTAAAGGACTAATCAGTACTTTAAAAAACAAAGGCATTTATACCAATCTTTGGATAAACCCCTATATATCTCCTGATGCAACATTTATAAATGCGTTAAAGCCATTTATTGCTTCGCACACAGTTTGGTCGGGCTATATCCCTGATTATTCCATGAAACAGACCAATACAGTAGCAGAAGGAAAATACGATTTAGTGATCCGTTATTATGGTCAAAAAGAAGCTAGTTATCATATATATGATGATGATGGCAAAACATTTGAATATGAAAAAGGCGATTATTCCTGGAGAACTATTACTGTAAAGCGAGATCAGGAAGGAAAATTAAATGGCAGCATTTCAATAGCAGAGAAAAGCAAACCAGATAATATTGGAAAGGTTACCTGGGAATTCAAAACAAATTAAATCAACAAACTGGTAAAGTTAAAAAAAAAATACTGAGAAGTTTCGAACCCGTGACCTCAGGATTATGAAGATTTTTTGATAAAATTGATGCGTTCATTTGTAATAGATTATGTTTTAGAAACACCGAAATCTACCGATTTTAACCGATTTGAGGGGGTATTTTCCTCACACAGTTGAATTTCATATTATTAGAAATTATGGCGTAAACAAGAAAATTAATATTTATCCACGCTAAAAACTGAAAATTTAATATGAGTAAAAATAGCACAATTCAATTTACCGTAACAAATCCTTATCAAGTAGATTCTTCAGGATAGTTGGGATCTTTTCCATATTCAGGTTGTACAGGAATGGGATCATGTTTTATATAACGATGCCAGACATATTTGAGGGGACAAAACTGAACAAGGGCCGTCATTAACAGATAGCCTAAAATGGGAGCTGTATATATTACCAGCTGTTTATCAATAAACAGTACAAGCATAGGTAACAATAATAGAATACCAGACCTGATCATGCTATCCTGAAAACTCACATTCAAAATGATATCCCTACCTGCAATACGTCTTCGTCTTATATGGGTAGCAACAGGTGATATATTATTTTTCATACTGAATAGGTATTATTAAAAGAATACTTATACAAAGCTGGCTACTTTCTGAAGATTATCGTTGTATGCAATCATATTTAAGTTATATCATTCACAGATTGATCAATAGGAATTATACACCAAAAAAAATGTACAATTCGAAATGTGTGAAAATCACAACACATTCTTGTAATTATGTAACACTTCAAAAATCAATGGACATATCTTTTGTTGGTTACATATTTCATCATTCAAAATTATTGAAATGAGCCAAAAGCTATCCATACAACCCAATACAAATCCTAAAAGCATGATAAATCAAAAAACAAATGAAGATTTCAACAAAGAAAAACCAGATGACAAGGGTGAATTTTTTACAGAAGGAAAAAAAACTGCAGATGGTGTAAAACTGGGGAATGCTGCTCACACACCATCCTCACGCAGACATAAAAAAAGACCCACGATTTAACGTAAGTCCTTGATTATAAATGTAGCAAGAACGAGATTTGAACTCGTGACCTCAGGGTTATGAAAAGAACATTTTGAATACAATTTATTGATTTACAATACATTATAATTACATAAAATCGAATGAGTGAGGAAATAACCGAAATAAAACGATGATTTCCTCACGCAGTTCCTCTATCCGTCACAAACACCCTGCGGTATCCGCTGACATTCGGGTATTTGCGTAGACAGGGAATTCATTGCTTTTCTGCCGGGAACAAATATCCATTTGAAATACGTTGTTGAAGTTAGGAACTAAAGCCAAATTAATAACGTCCTGCTGAAACTGAAGTAGAATAAACAACAGCAGATTGCTATTCCGTCTGCCAGCCTTTCGGCAAACCTTTTGTTGTACGTTCGTGCTTTTATGAGTTACCTTTTGTTTCTAGTTGCTCAATGGTTTTCTTTGCCGCTGCCAATCTTATCTTTTTATTCTTTTCCACCAACCTGTGCGTTATCCATTTCTCCAGCCAATGATGTACCGGTATCAGTAATGCTGCAATGCAAACCATAACGCCCAGCATTAATACAGGAGAGTGGTGTGTAAAATTTGCAAGGTAGGGGTGTATGAGCAGGTTGATGAATTCGAAAACTATGAGTAAAGAAAGTATTCCTAAAAATTGTATAAACTTTTGATTGGCAACGATGGAATGGCTGAGCAAAAGAAAAATAATTACAAATGCAAAAAGGCTCAAAGCGATGGTAGCGTATTGCAGATTTTGTTTTCGTTCCTCATTGGCTTTAAGCTTTTCAGCCTCTCTCTCCTGCTGGCGAAGGGTTTCATTAAAAGACAGGTTTTCGATCTGCTTTATTTTTTCTTTGCTGAACATACTGTCTTTGCCGGCTACTGCTAATTTGTAATAGTAAAAGCTTTTGTTTACATCCTGCTTTTCATAAAAATCGGATAACAAACCTGCGGATTTAAATACCAAGTCTCCATTGTTAAATAATTGGGCTGACCTCAATGCCTTTTCAGCATACACAATGCAGGAATCCATTTGTCCTGTTTGCCGGAATAACTTTGCCATACTCATATATATATCCGGAAGTGTAAAAACAAATCCTGCAGAATAAGGAATTGCCATACGGTAATTCACAAATGCAAGTGCTGTGTTACCAAGATGGTTATGAATATCCCCTAAAATGAATAATGAGTTGGTAAGCGCATTTGAATCATTGGTTGCAACAGCATACTGGTAGCTTTGATTGCCATAAAACAAAGCGGAATCAGAATTTCTCAGTTGCAAATATGCCCTTGCTACATCATAAGATGTTATGGCATTGCTCCGGGTATTTTTTGTAATAGCCAGGGCTTTCAAAAAATTATTTAAAGCCAGCCTGTACTCTCCCTGAGTTGAATAAACAGAGCCGATGT
>JANOYH010000162.1:0-3874 GCA_031428775.1 Bacteroidota bacterium | reverse complement strand
CCTTATACCAATTTTAATGGAAATTATGTTTTTCCATTGCGATCCTTATTTTGGTTGAATAAGAATTCTTATAAATTGATTGGAGATTTACGTTTTATGATTTATCCTCAGAATTCATGGGGACTAGGAGGAAACACCCCTGATGAACAAGCTACCCAGATTAATTATAACTATTTTAGATTTTACGAAACAGCATTAAAAAGATTCGGGAAATATTTTTCAGCAGGTATGGGTATTAATGTTGATCATCATTCTTCAATAAGCACTTTAGGAAATAAAGGCTTCTATGAATCCTTACAACCATTTTACGATTCATTGGAAACATTCACTTATGCTTCAGGTTATAATGTTACTGTTCAATACGAATCAAGTAACTATACCAATAATCCATCGGCAGGGATGTTCTTGTCTGCAAGTTTCAGAAATAATCCTTCATTTTTAAATAGTACGGGTAGTTGGAATCAATGGTATTTTGATGCAAGAAAATATATTTCTTTTTCAAAGTCAACGCATAATGTTTTGGCTTTTTGGGCATATTATTGGCTTGTAAATGGTGAATATATTCCCTTTTTAGATTTACCAAGTTCAGGTTGGGATTCATATGAACGATCTGCAAGAGGCATTAAACAGTCTAGGTATAGGAGTGATAAGCACTGGTATTTTGAGTCAGAATACCGTAGAAATATAACCCGGAATGGGCTATTGGGTTTTGTCGTTTTTGCTAGCGTTTCAACTTTCTCAGAATTTAAAACAACTAAGTTTGATTACTGGCATCCGGCAGGTGGATTTGGACTTAGAATAAAACTTAATAAGTTTTCTAGATCCAATATTACGCTTGATTATGCATTCAGTAAGGAATATAATAATGTATATTTAAACATCAGTGAAGTATTCTAGTTTCAACAATAAATATTTTTACAATGAATGCAATTAAACCTAGTTGTAGAATCTTTAAAACGCTATTTCTTATTACCGTTGTTGCAATTTCTGCACAAGCTCAAACAAACCGATTTAATTTTGGAAAGTATTCAAATGGCAAAGGGGATACTTTATTGTATCGGCAATTAACACCCGATGCTAATCCTACCCAAAAGTATCCACTGATTATTTTTCTACATGGTTCTGGTGAGAGGGGTAGTGATAATGAATCGCAGTTGAAATGGGGTGCGTTGAATTTTTCAACTGATCAAATGATGTTCAAGCATCCTGCAATAGTTGTTGCACCGCAATGCCCGGCAAATCAAAACTGGGCTAATATAACTCGGGCTAGTAAAACTATTGATACAAAGATGATAGAAAACCCTTCCAAGTCAATGGATTTACTACGTGGTTTAATTGGCGAGTTGATCAAAAAACAACCAATAGATACGAATCGAATTTATATTACAGGACTTTCTATGGGAGGCTTTGGGGTTTATGACGCAATGATGCGATATCCCAATTTATTTGCAGCCGCTATTCCAGTTTGTGGTGGAGGAGATCCTTCAAAAGCATCAACAATCGCACATATTCCAATGTGGATTTTTCATGGGGCTTCAGATGCTGCGGTAGTCCCTCAATATTCTTTTGAGATGGTAGAGGCTTTGCAAAAAGCAGGTGCACACCCTGGTTTTACTTTGTATCCGTCAGTGGGACATTTTTCTTGGTTGGGTGCCTATACCGATGAGCCTATGATTGAATGGCTATTTAGACAACACAAATAATATTTTAAGATAGAAATTATGATTGAATTACCTTTATTGGACGCTACAGAAATCAGGGTTTTAGGAGCATTGATGGAAAAGTGTAAAACTACACCAGATTATTATCCAATGACACTGAATGGACTTGCAGCTGCTTGCAACCAAAAGTCATCAAGAAACCCATTGGTACAATACACTGAGACAACCCTTTTGTCAGTCTTGGAAAGTCTTCGTAAAAAAGGGTTAGTGGCAACTGCTACCGGCGGTTCTAGTAGGTCAGTCAAATACAAACACAATTTTTCTTTGTTGTTTCCTGTAGGTCCTGATGTGTTTGCCATTGTGTGTTTGTTATTATTACGTGGACCTCAAACTCCAGGTGAACTAAATACCAACGCATATCGACTATATGAGTTTGAATCATTAGAAGAGGTTTTGAAAGTTTTGGATGATATGAGTACAGGTGATAATCCTTTTGTGATTCAATTGCCACGTAAAGCGGGTCAAAAAGAAATGCGCTATATGCACTTATTTGGTGGTATGCCAGATTTAAATGAAATAGAAGATGCAATAGATCTTGTAATTGAAACTAAAAAGGTGTTGAATAGTGATTTGGAAAACCGGATAGCTCTCTTAGAATTAGAATTGAATGAATTGAAATTAGCATTTAATGCATTGATGAAAGAGTTAAATGGCTAGTGAAAATATTGGATTAACCATTTAATCCCTTTTGGGAATGTATTGTGTACTGTATGATAGTATGGTAGGTTGATTGGTTGGAAGTTTTGATAAAATTCGGAAACACCTGCAAGTTCTGAACCTTCAAAGTCGAACAGTAAACATTGCTCACTAAATTCCTTTAATATACTATCTATGAGGAAATGATTAGCAGATAATTTTCTGCCTAATTTGCTAATTGCATTCACCATTAAGTATACACGTTTATTATCTTTTAGTAAAATAGCGGTTGCCAGTATTTGCTTTGAATTTGGATGTTTCGCCTCTCTAATGATACAGCGAATATTGTTATTATTTTGATGACAAATAGTATTGAAATTTCGAAAGTCAACTGTACTCAATCTTTTTATCCTTGCTCCATATTGGGCATGATACCAAGCTATTGCATTGTCTGGGCTTTCTGCATGTGTATAAACCAATCCATTTTTAAATGCCTTTTGAATATTCTGTATTAAACCATTGGAATAGTCTTTATAGATCTTCTCATAACTATGATTCAAGTTTATGACAAAATTTGTTTTTTCTTTGGCACCTAATGAAGCTGCTATTTGTTCATTCTGGTCATTCCAAAATAAGTCGCCATACCTCGCAAACCCTCTAAGCATTTGTTTGAGTAAGTCAATTGATATTAGTTCTTGGTTTCCAATTAGACCCAGTTGTTGAATAAAAGCTGGAGCATAATAGTAACGAATTCCCCATTTTATTTTCCAAGGTAAAGGCAGTATGGTTTCGTAATTTCCAATAATCAAACCTGACCAATTCTTACACAATATGTTTAAATATTGGTATTGGGCATAGATCAATCCATTTGCGTTTAATGTAACGCAGGCATCCCATTTATTGGGGTCTATTTCTGTTGATGGTACAATTTGGCAATGATTCATCTAATCGCTAAAATAGTGCATATATGGCTTATTTGCCCTTGCCAGAGAGTATAATACGAAGGGTATGCATCATTATTTTAAAGTCGAGCAACAATGAAATGTTTTCTACATAAATCAAATCATATTTCATGCGTTCAATCATTTCTGATACAGTAGAAGCGTATCCAAATTGTACCATACCCCAGGAGGTTAGTCCGGGTTTAACTTTAAGCAAGTAACGGTAATAAGGCACAATTTCAAGTATTTGATTGATATAGATTCTTCTTTCAGGTCTTGGGCCAATGAAACTCATATCTCCTTTGAGAATATTCCATAGTTGGGGAAGTTCGTCTAGTCGCCATTTTCTCATAAATTTCCCCCATGTAGTAATTCTGATGTCGTGGTCAGATGATAGTGCTGGTCCATCTTTTTCTGCATCCAACATCATGCTTCTGAATTTGTAAATGGTAAATGATTTTCCTTTATATCCAATACGTTCTTGACTATACAATATGGGGCCTTGAGAAGAGATTTTTGTAATGATACTGATGACTAATAGAATTGGACAAAAAAAGAGCAGTAACAATAATGAAA
>JANOYH010000161.1:0-15704 GCA_031428775.1 Bacteroidota bacterium | reverse complement strand
CCCATTCCACATAGCCGGTGGCACTTAAGCGCCTGCGGCGGCCGGATTGGTTGTGAATTTTCAGTACCGAATATAACTGGCACTGCTGCTGAAAAAGTTTATGAACTACGCAGTTACGAAGGCGCTACGGAGAAATTGTATCGTAAAAAAGTTGACATGTTTAATGCAGGCGGTGAAGTGGCCCTTTTCTCTAGACTTGAATTCAATGCAGTCTTTTATGGTGAAGTATTGGCAGGATCTAGAATGCCCAATCTTATGTATATGACTAGCTTTAATAGTATTGCAGATAGAGAGGCGCACTGGAATAAATTCAAAGAAGATGCAGAATGGAAAAAATTGTCTGGCATGGAGGAATATAAAAATACTGTTTCAAGAAATGAAACCATTTTAATGCACGCAACTTCGTATTCAGAACTTTAAACTTATATCGCTCATTCCATATCCTTTCGATCTTGTTGTTGCAATCTTAGCATTTCTCCATAACCCATTTCTTTACTCAATGCTTTTAATGCACTCGCAATTCGTTTAGATTTTGTTTCAATTGTTTTTGCAGATTCAATCCATTTGCTATAATAGTGTTGATGCGAGGGCGGCAATCGATTAAAATAGGTCAAAGCCCTTGGTTCATCTTGTAAACATGCTAAGAAATCGGCAGAAACTGCCAATAGTTTTTTATCCAAAGCCAGCAATACTTTTAGTTTAGCACCTTTTCCCTTTTTAATTTCTTTTCTAATAGTTGCATTTAACGCCAAAATGAAGTCCCCTCCTCCAAAAGGAATAAGCGCCAACTGTTCAAAGTTCCATTGGTCTAATTTTCCTTTTACGCGAAAAGACTTTTTATTACCTGGCATTAATTCCAATGCAATGGCTGCTGGCACTTTTATATAAGTCCAACCCGTTTTTTCGCCCATAGCTCCAAATTGCTCAATGGTTGCAGTGAATGCAGTCATAGTAATAAAAATAATCAATAATTGTCATTTATTTTAGATCTACTGTTTCATTTCTAAAAACCACAAGACCATCAAATGCGTCCACTAAAACGGTTTTCCCTTTGTCTATTTCGCCTGACAGAATTTTCTTGCTCAAGCTATTGACAATCAATTTTTGGATCAGCCTTTTCAAAGGCCTTGCTCCAAATTGAGGATCATATCCTTGATCGGCCAAATAGGCTAATAAATAATCACTATACTTCAAATCAATTCCATTTTCTGCCACAAGTTTGCGCAATCCTTCTAATTGAATTTTTACAATGCCAATGATTTGTTTTTTCAATAATGGCTGGAACATGATTATTTCATCTACCCTGTTCAAAAATTCTGGTCGAACAGTTTGTCGCAATAAACTTATCACATCCAATTTGGTCTTTTCAATTACAGACGCTACATTATCTTCGTCGATATTCTCAAATGCTTCTTGAATAATATGACTTCCAATATTGCTTGTCATGATGATAATCGTATTTTTAAAATTCACCACTCTTCCCTTATTATCAGTTAACCTACCATCGTCTAACACCTGTAATAAAATATTCCAAACGTCTGGATGTGCTTTTTCAATCTCGTCCAATAATACCACACTATAGGGCTTTCTCCTAACGGATTCCGTTAACTGGCCGCCTTCTTCATATCCTACATAACCGGGAGGTGCCCCAACTAAACGAGACACGGTATGTTTCTCTTGATATTCACTCATATCAATCCTAGTCATCATACTTTCGTCATCGAACAAATATTCAGCCAATGCTTTGGCTAACTCAGTTTTACCTACACCAGTAGTACCCAAAAAGATAAATGACCCAATTGGCTTTTTAGGGTCTTGCAATCCTGCTCTACTTCTCCTGATGGCGTCTGCTACTGCAGTGATGGCTTCTTCTTGACCAACAACACGGTTGTGCAATTCGTCTTCCAGTTGCAACAATTTTTCTCTTTCGCTTTGTAACATTTTTGCCACAGGTATCCCAGTTGCTTTTGCAATATTGTCTGCTATATCTTCGGCATCTACTTCTTCTTTCATCAAGCGTTTGCTGTTTGCACTTAGCGCAGTCAACTGCTCTGTAGCTTCTCTAATTATACCTTCCTGTTCTTTAATTTTTCCATAACGAATCTCTGCTACAACACCATAGTTTCCATTTCTTTCTGCTTGTTCAGCTTCAAGTTTTAGATGCTCAATGGTCTCTTTAGTATTTTGAATTTTCTCTACAATATCTTTCTCTTCTCTCCATTTTGCTTTTAAGGTATCTCGTTCAACACTTAGGTTGCTGATTTCAATATTCAGCTCTTTTAATAAGCGCTCATCCTTCTCTCTTTTAATAGCTTCCCTTTCAATTTCTAACTGTCTAATCTGCCGCTCTAACTTATCTAGTTCTTCTGGCATAGAATTCATTTCTAACCGGAGTTTAGCCGCACTCTCATCAATCAAATCAATGGCTTTATCGGGCAAAAAACGATCCGTGATATACCTGCTAGATAGTTCTACTGCAGCAATAATGGCTTCGTCTTTAATACGCACATGGTGGTGGGTTTCATAACGGTCTTTGAGGCCGCGCAAAATGGAAATGGCATCTTCCATATTAGGCTCGTCAATCATCACTTTCTGAAACCTTCGTTCCAATGCTTTGTCTTTTTCAAAAAATTTCTGATACTCATTTAATGTGGTTGCACCAATAGCCCTCAATTCACCGCGTGCAAGTGCAGGCTTTAAGATATTAGCAGCGTCCATAGCACCTTCTCCTCCTCCAGCACCAATCAACGTATGTATTTCATCAATAAATAAAATAATTTCTCCATCACTATTGGTCACTTCTTTCACAACTCCTTTCAATCTTTCTTCAAATTCACCTTTGTATTTCGCACCTGCTATCAATTGACCCATGTCTAGCGCGAAAATGATTTTTGATTTAAGGTTTTCTGGTACGTCGCCATTAATAATCCGCATAGCTAAACCTTCTACAATTGCGGTTTTACCCACACCAGGCTCTCCAACTAAAATTGGATTATTCTTGCTTCTTCTAGTTAATATGTGTAGGGTACGCCTAATCTCTTCATCTCTGCCTATTACGGGGTCTAGTTTACCTTGTCGAGCTAAATCATTCAAATTTTTGGCAAACTTATTTAAGTTGTTCAGCTGTGTTTCTTGCGTTTGCGATTGAATTGTTTCACCCTTACGTAGATCCTTTATTGCGGTGATCAAACCTTTCTCAGTTACACCTGCCGATTTTAAAGTTTTTGAAACGTCGTCATTCACTTGCAATAAACCCAATAACAAATGTTCATTACTAATGAATTCGTCTTTGAATTCTTTGAGTACATTATTTGCCTTCATCATGGCATTACCCATATCTCTACTAAGGTTTTGGGCAGGCTCACCATTTGATATTTTGGGGAGTTTGGCAATGGCTTCATCCATCTTTGTCTCAACAAAATGTATGTTTACATTATTTCGTTTCAATAAAAAGGCAATAGGACTTTCCGTGTCAGCCAATAATGCTTTCAATAAGTGGTTTGTTTCAATATTTGGATTCCCATTATTAAAAGCCAACTGCTGTGCTGATTGAATGGATTCTTGTGCTTTGATGGTATAATTACTTAGGTTCATATATAATTCTCCTGTCCGTGCGGACTACTTTAACGATTGTTTATAGTACTAACTACTGCATCTCAGTTGCAAGTAGTAAATTAGACGCAAAAATCATTCTTTGTTGTTTTTTCATGGTATTGGTTAATAAAATCGGAAAATATGTCTGTAAAATTCACTCATTTCTGCGTAAAAGTCAGTGCAGTACTGGTTTTAATGCTAATCTTGCAGTCGCCCTACGCACAATATAATTTTACTGCAGTTGACCAAAAACTGGCATCTGCCAAAAAGGAATTAGGGGATGGTGCCATGGCTATGGTCTATAAAGACGGCAAGTTGATTTACCAAAAATCAATAGGAGAATTCACTGCAAAAACCCAGGCCCCCATCGCCAGTTGTAGTAAATGGCTAACAGCAGCTTTGGTGATGAGTTTTGTGGATCAAGGTAAACTTTCGCTCGATGATAAAGTGAGTAAATACATTCCTTTATTTGCTAAGTACAGCAAGGGTTATATTACCATCCGTGACTGTTTAAGTCATATGACCGGAATTGAATCAGAGCCAATTGGTTTAAAATCTATTCTTGAAAGAAAAAAATACCCCTCCTTAGAAGAAGAAGTGAATGATTTTGCTTCTAAAAAAGAAATTATTTCAAATCCTGGCCTTGAATTCAGGTACAGTAATGTAGGTTTAAATATTGCAGGAAGAATTGTAGAAATTGTAGGTAAGCGTGGATTTGAACAGCTCATGCAAGTATATATCACTCGACCTTTGTTGATGCGCAATACTAGTTTTTCCAGTTTCGATGCAGTAAACCCATCAGGGGGAGCTTTGAGTACTCCGAACGATTACATGAATTTTCTTAGTATGATTTTGAATAAAGGCAAGTTCAATGAAAAGCAAATTTTGAGTGAAGAATCCATTCAAATAATGCACCAAATGCGCACCAATAGTTCCCTTATTAAATATGCTCCAAAAGTTGCTACTGGTTTTAATTATGGGCTTGGAGAATGGATTCAAGAAACAGATGAAAATGGAAAAGCAACAGTGGTAAGTTGTCCAGGGCTTTTTGGTACTTGGCCACTAATTGACCTATGCCGTGGTTATGCTTCCATCGTATTTACCAATAGTTTATTGAAGGATAGTAAAAGAGAATTATACCAACAAATAAAGGAATTAATTGACCAACAGATTGTTTGTAAATAATACCGATACTGATCACTAAAATTCACCAAACTCATACAGAACAAGCATTTGAGCACTATTGAAAAAAATACAATTTTTGTAAAAAAGCTAGCCAACAAACTTGGATTTTACTACTGTGGCATTGCAAAGGCAGAACAATTAGATGAAGACGCAAGGCGTTTAGAAGCCTGGTTAAACCAAAATAGAAATGGTGGCATGCAATATATGGAAAATCATTTCGACTTAAGGATAGATCCTAGAAAACTAGTACCTGGTGCCAAATCAGTGATCACTTTATTGAAAAATTATTTCCCCACAGAACAACAAAATCTACAATCTCCTAAAATTGCTAAATATGCTTATGGAGAAGACTATCATGAAGTAATCAGAAAACAACTCAAAGAATATTTACAATTATTAAATGAACAAGTAGGAGAAATTCAGGGAAGGGGATTTGTTGATTCAGCACCAGTGCTAGAACGTTCCTGGGCGGTGAAATCTGGGGCTGGATGGATTGGGAAAAATGGCAATCTCATCAATAAGCAAAGTGGCTCTTTTTATTTTATTGCAACACTAATTGTTGATTTGAGTTTGAGCTACGATGATCCTTTTGCAAAGGACTACTGCGGTAGTTGTAGAAAGTGTATCGATGCTTGTCCAACTGACGCCATACTTGACAATAAAGTAATTGATGGCAGTAAATGCATTAGTTATTTTACCATTGAATTAAAAGACGCCTTGATTCCAGAAGAGATGAAAGGGAAGTTTCAAAACTGGATGTTTGGATGCGATATTTGTCAAGATACCTGCCCATGGAATCGTTTCAGTCATCAACACCATGAAAAAGCTTTCCAACCTATTCCAGAAATTTTAAACCTCTCCACTAAAGAATGGGAATCCTTAAATGAAAGTGCATTTAAAACCATATTCCAACGTTCTCCATTAAAAAGGGCAAAATGGGATGGTATACAACGGAATCTTCAATTTATTCAAATGGGCTAAAAAAAAGACCCTCTTTCGAGGGCCTGAATCTATCAACCAAATATAAAACCCAATTAAAAACTAGGATCGGTAGGAGTGTTTTTATTGTTATCACGCTCACGGAAAGGATAAGGGAACAGGTTGCGCTTACGCTCACTGTTGGCTCTTCCAAATCGACGCATGTCTTCCAATTTCAAGCCACTCATGAATAATTCTGTACAACGATTCAAATAAATTTGATCCAATAGTTGTGCTTGTGTTAAAGGACCATATGCGGGTTGATTTGCACCGATTCCATAAGAATCTACTGCTGCAGTTTTTGTAACTACTTTATTTAATTCTGCTAACCCGTTGATTAAATCATTATTCCTTGCATAAACCTCCGCCTTAATTAAAATAATCTCACCTGGCAAGTAAACAGGGAACACAGTTGTAGTGGTTCCTCCAAAACCTGCCACCCTAAATCGAGGAGCAATGGTTGGATTGATACTGGTATAAAATGAAATACGACCATCATTCAAAGCGGGTCTCAAACCAATGGGCATTCCAAAAGTAGAATCTATAGGTTGGAAAACGTTGTTGGTTGATGTTGCAGTTTCGAAAATAGGATTTAAACTAACCGCATCAAAATTCATGTTTCCTTTTTTGCTCATGTCTATTAAGTTTGCGGTACTTAAAGCCAATGCATTATTACCTGTAAATAGGGCGAAACGAGCTTTTACTGCTAACAAAGAATTCACTATATCATTTCCTGCTGGAATATTGGCTATAAATGCAGCACTAATAGGATTTGTGGCAATAGTACTCAATGCTACATCAATGGCTGCAATGGCTTTATTAAAGCCTTCCTTTCTGTCAACAAATGTGGCACTTTGACCAACAGCAGCTGGAACTTTTTCCCAAAGCATGGATAAACTTCCTAATGCCAATGCTTTATAAAGTGTGGCATATCCAATCAATCCACTGGCATAGTTTTTATCACCCAACTTATTAGCACCTTCAATTACATTATTTGCATCGTACTCAATTTTATTTCCATTTGCCCAAATATTAGCCAAAATAGAATTGGTACCATCTACTGCACCGCCACCAAGACTTAATTGGTATTCTGCTGTATTACCCTGGTTTAGCAATATCAATTCGCCTGTGGTAAAACCGTTTGCGGTTACTAAATTATACACTGTTCCTGCACGTGATAATGCATAAGTTCTTTGTAAACTTACCGCAACACCCGTTAAACCAGTTGCTGATGAAAACACCTGATCAGATGTTGCCGCATTGGGATTGGTAAAGTTCTTTTTGCATCCAGTAGTACCCAACATCATTGATGCAGTGCCTACAATTAATAAAGTATGTTTTATTATCTTCTTCATTTCATGTTGATTTTAAGATTAAAATTTAGCTTGAAGTCCAAAACTGAAAGTTTTTGGAATAGGTACAGATCCAAAATCAATTCCGCGAAGGATGGTACTTTGTCCGCCTGAATTCACTTCTGGATCATATCCACGATAATTATCCCATGATATCAAATTTCTTCCGCTAAAATTCAAAGTCAAATCACTGATACCCTTTATTTTTCCGAAGTTATAGCTAAAGGAAAGTTCACGTAATTTGGTAAATGACCCATCTTCTACCCTCCATGCTTCAATGGCATAGATGTTATTGATATATCCACGTGGTAATTGACCGCGTTGTTCTTGTTCTGCAATTAATCCATTACCTACACCTTGTCTTGTTCGGAAGTCTGCATTAAATACGTCTACTCCTTTTACTGCATCTATTTGAATGCGCAAACTCATTTTTTTATAGGTAAACTCGTTGGTAAGCGTTGTTGTGTAATTTGGATTTGGATTTCCAATAATCTTACGCAATGTTGTTCCTGTTGGCAATCCCCCTGCGTCTCTTGAAGTTGTATAAGAAAGTGGACTGTTCTGTATCCCCTTTTCTATTTGCAATAATCCAGCTGTATTTTTCAATGGTTCTCCTGCTGCATCTACTGCGAAGAAAGTTCCAAAAAAAACACCAATTGGTTGTCCCTCTAAAATAGCTACAGGAGCACCCGCATTAGTGCTCAACAAAGTAAGTGCTTGACCAATATTGATTGCTTTATTTCTATTCTGACTATAAAGACCAGTGATGGTCCAACTAAAATCTTTTTTACTAACCGGCATCGCTGTAAGCATCACTTCAAATCCTTTGTTTTCCAATGATCCGAAATTGTCTAACAGTGTACTAAATCCAGTTGATGGAGCAATCTGTCTAGTAATTAAAAGGTTGTTTACCTTTTTATTATAAACGTTTACAGATAGGCTTATACGGTTGTCAAGGAATCCCATATCTGTTCCAAATTCAAACTCTGATTGGCGTTCTGGTCCAACATTCGGATTAGCAAGACCCGAGCTAGAACCCAATGAAGTTCTTCCAACATAAGAGGTAGAAGTATACACATTAAAACGATCATAAGCACCAATTCCAGTTAGGTTTCCACTTTCACCATAAGCTGCACGAACCTTTAATAAATTCCACCATTTGCTTACATTCAATTTACTCCAATAGTCGGTACCAGAAATCACATAGCTACCGCTCAATTTACCATAAGTCTGGCTACGTTGATCTTCGCCAAAAACGGATGAACCATCCATTCTGATTGCACCGGTTACAAAAAATTGGTTTTTAAACTTGAAATTCTGCTGGATAAATGCTCCTGATACTGAAATTTCACTTCTTTGATCATTACCCGGTAATACGGTACTTGCACCATTCACTGTTTGTACAAAAGGAGCCAATCCACGTCCCTGTAACAATGAATAAATTCCACGCTCATATTGTTGTGAAAATCCAATTTGTGTAGTAGAAGCCCAATCTTTATTAATAGTGGCATTATAAGTAGCATTCAAATCGTGGTTGATTGCAAAGAAATTATTATTGGCATTACTTGCATAACCATTTAATGTAGGATCTAGTGATAAACCACCTCCCCAAAATGCAGTATTTGTATTGTATGCATAAGGCGGAATATAAGTTGTTCCATTCTGCGCATAGTTATCAATGCCCATCGTGTAATCAATGGTCAAATTTTTGATGGGTTTTAGTTTTAAACCGAAGTTTGAAATCACGCGACTAACCATTTGTTTCTGTTTAATATCTTCAATAACTGAAACAGGATTCACACGACCGCGTTCACCAACTGCTTTGATATTTCCCAATGCATCTCTTGTTTGCATATCATGGAAATTTGCAAGGATAGTAACAGCATTCATTGGAGAATAGAATGAGTTGCCATCTGGTTTCTCATTTGCAGAACTATTGGTATAGTTTAATCCAATATTTGCACTGATCCATTTATTAAATGTTTGTTCAATATTAGCCCTGAAACTATAACGTTGGAAATCGGTATTTTTTACAATCCCTTGATTTAAATAATAAGAACCAGATACATAATATTTGGTTTTATCTGTACCACCCGAAACGGATACATTATTATCAGTACCAGAAGCATTGCGGAAAATATAGTCTTGATAATCATATCTGTTCACAGCTGTTGTATTGACTAATGCTGGCGTCAATATATCTTGTGTTTGAGCACCTGGTCCGTCGGTTGGTCCGCCGAACTTCGTTGGTGATTGATTTACCCCAATTTTTTTACGAAGGCTACTATTAATATAACTAGTAGAAAAAGAAACCACCGGTGTGCCAGATTTACCTTTTTTGGTAAATATCTGTATAACACCAGCATTAGCACGACTACCATAAATAGCCGCTGCTGCTGCACCATTTAATACTTCTACTCTTTCAATATCATTTGGATTGATATCAACCATCCTATTTTGACCAATACTTCCTACAAAGTTTTGACCATCGTAACCACTTTGCGTATTCGTAACTCGGTTTGTACTATTGTTCACAATCACACCATCTACAATATAGAGTGGCTCTGAAGAAGAAGAAATAGTACTGATACCGCGTAAACGAACAGACATGCCACCTGCGGGGTCTCCACTGTTCTGGGTAATTTGAGCGCCAAGTGTTTTACCTTGCAATGCTGCTAATGCATTACCAGTTGCACCTTTCGTAAGGTCTTCTCCTTTTACAGAACTAATATAACTACCTAGTTGACGACGCGTAGTACCTTGTGAATTACCCGTAACTATCACTTCGTCTAGTTTAGAAATCTCTTCCGTTAAAACGGCATCTATTAAATAAGATTTTGCCGCACCAACGGTAAAAGCTATTTCTTTGGTTTTAAATCCAACACCAGCAAATACCAAACTATAGCCACCCTCTTTAAGAGAAGCATTTAAAGAATAATTTCCAGTACCATCTGTAATAGTTCCAAATTTGGTTCCTTTAACCAATACGGTTACTGATTCAGCGGCAATTCCATTGGCCCCATTAATTTTTCCAGTGATTCGAACCTGACCAAAAGTGCAGGCTACGATTAAATTTAAAGACACAAACAAACAGATCGTTTTCCATTTGCCAGGCCATTGTTTTTCACTCATAATCATATAGCAGTTTTTATTGTTTACAAAATAGTTAAGCCAGCTTTTGTGTATTCATTAAAAATAGAATTATCAGGTTCCAATTCTGTAATCATATATTCAACTTCGTCTAAACCACAAATTTTTAACCTCTGACAAGAATTCATTTTTTCACTGATAGTAAGTACAGCAGTTTTTACCGCATTGTCAACCATCGCTTTTTTAACTTGTACCACTTCCCAATCATTTTCTGTGATGCCTGATTTAATGTCTATTGCATTTACACCCAATAAACATAGGTCGGGCTTGATACTATTTAATTTAAGAATTGCTTCCCCACCAACCGTAATTTGCGAACTTTTAGATACTTTATCCCCAATAAAAATCACTTCAATATTTGGATGTTGGGCGTATTCATATGCCACAGGAATACTTCCTGTAAAAAAGGTTGCTTTCAAATCTTGGGGTAAGATGCGAGCCAACTCTATCAATGTTGTGCCACCACTAGTTAGTACAAACATACCATCCTTGATTAGAGATAATGCTTTGGTTGCTATGCGCTTTTTAAGTTCTAATTGATATACGTCTGATCGAAGGAAGGAACTATGAAACGACCTTGACAAAGCACCTCCATGTACTTTAATTAACTTATCCACTTCTGATAATTCAATCAAATCCCTTCGAATCGTATCTTCAGATACGTTGATTTCTAAACTCAGATCAGACGACAATACACGGTTGTGCAAGTTTATTTGACGTAATATATAGGCCTGTCGTTCTCTTTTCAACATAATTATTCCGCAGTTAGAGCTCTAAATTGCGCATAATATTGCACAAAATGAAATTTTATCTGCAAATTCATGCAAAAAAATGCACGTTTCTGTGAATTATTGTTGTTCTACCTGTTGTTTTAGGTTGAGCAGGTTTTCTTCCATCATAGGACCGAGTATTTTATCATTCATAAAAGACCCCAACTTTTCCCAAGGATACCAGCGTAATTCTTGAACAAATTGCCATTGAACAGTGGAAATAGTAGAATTTGGGTGTTTAATCAAACGAATGGTGCTTTTTTGTGTGGCACTTGAATGTGATTCCCAGTCCATCAATACCGTTGAATCAGTTACAGAACGGATACTTACTTTGGAAGCACCTAATTGTGCTTCAATACTTGACTGTATGGTTACAGTTGGAAGATTCATTCCCTTCACCCATTTTGTCCATTGGTGCAAATCTGCCACCCTATAACGGATACTATCCAATGGTGCATTGATATCTATGGCCCGTGATACCAATACTGTTGAAGGCATGAGTATGGAGAAAAAAAACATTAAGCAAAAGATGGCTACAATGCTGATTAAAATCAATTTTAGAAAACGCATATTATTCCCACTTAAAGGTTTTGAAAGCAATTAAATATACCACTACTGTCCAGATACCCAATACGCCCAGTTCCCTCCAACAACTCACAAAACTAGCACCTTCAAATGCAATATTGCGCATAGCGTTATTGAAATGCGTTAATGGCAAAATCCTACAAATGGGTTGAAGCCATGTAGGAAAGGTTTCTATGGGGAAAAAAGTGCCCGCTAATAAAAATTGAGGCAGGGTAATCAGGTTGGCAAAGGGAGGAATGGTGCTTTCATTCTTAGCAACACTACTCACAATAAACCCAAAACCCATAAATAAAACAAGTGCTAAAAAGCTCAATAACATGATGGCAGAAAAGGTCTGAAATCCATGCACTAAAGTGAATTTAAAAACAAAATGCCCAACACCTATTACTATAATGGCTGTAAGCATCTGAAAAATCACCCTACTAAGTGCCTCTCCCAAAACGATATACCCACGTTTAATAGGCGTTGCATAAAATCGCTTTAAGACCAACTGTTGACGTAAGTTAAAAAACAAAAATGCCACTCCAAAAACACCCGAACTCAAAAGCGAGAAACCAAGCTGTCCGGGTAAAATAAAATCAATGGTTCTATAGATTCTTCCAGGTATTTTCTTTACATGACTATTTACCATTGCATAAGTTGGCATATTATTAAATTCACGCTGATTGATGCCAGAAATGACTGCGTTCAATATCGTTTGAAGCACTTGTATATTTTGAGGATTGACTGCATCGGAGCTTGTTAAATCAATAGTATAAGCAGGATTGGATAATCCAGATGGTCTAATCAAAATAACCGCAGTGATGCGCCCTTTCTCCAAATCTTCCTGTAAGGCAATCCCCTTTTTTGTCACCACATTGATTCCCGCCAAATTTTTGATACTGGCATAAATGGGATTGCTAGTATCCGTTTTTTCATCAAATGCAACATTCACAGAAACCCTACTTCCACTGCCAATGAATCCAAAAACTAAAATAAAAATCAATGGAAATGCTATACTGAATATTACGGCAGATGGACTTCTAAAAATTGCTTTTAAACTACCCTTGGTAATGGCCAACATGGCCTTGACTTGGTTGTACTTTCCTTTCATTTGATTGAATAATAGTTGCTTTAAAAATTCTATCTAATATCCAAAGTAAAAGGCAAACGACTCTGTGGTACACCTACCATTTTTTTGACAGACTGTACTTGGTGCAACATTTCATATTCCTGTACACCTAACTCTGCCTTGATCAATTTGGTTCTAACCGACTTTTTGTAATTGTCTAATAACTGTTCTAAAATATTTTTCTTTTCAGGATACTCTTTAACAAAATAACTATCCAATTTAGCCATTTTTGCTGCACAATTTACAGCGTCTTGCATAGTTCCAATACGGTCAACCAATCCAACTGATAGGGCCCTGTTACCTGTCCACACCCTTCCTTGAGCAATACTATCCACATAACCAATTTCTTTTTTTCTTCCTTCCGAAACCCTTGATTTAAACGTATGATAAATACTGTCCACACTATTTTGCATGAAACGCTTTTCAACTTCAGTGAGCGGCCTGTCTGCATTTCCCATATCCGCATATGGAGCCGTTTTTACACCATCAAAAGTGATACCTAGTTTATTCTTGAAGAAGGATTGGAAATTGGGAACTATACTAAACACCCCAATAGAACCTGTAATGGTATTGGCATTTGCAAATACAGAATCTGCATTACAAGCAATATAATATCCACCAGAAGCAGCCACATCGCCCATACTTACTATGACAGGTTTTGATTTTCTAGTTAGGGTAATTTCTCTCCAAATAACATCGCTTGCTAAAGAACTTCCTCCGGGTGAGTTTACACGAAATACGATTGCCTTGATATCATCATCCAACCGCAGTTTTCTTATTAAACTTCTAAATGCATCACTTCCCACAGATTCATTATCCCCTTTTCCACTTACAATATCACCATCCGCATAAACAATTGCCAGTTTGTCGTCTCCGTCTTGTCTGAAATCGGCCGACTTCTCATAATCGCCCAAAGCAACAAAATTGATTTTTTCGTTCTTTTCAGCCAACAGCTTTTTGTTGATGCTGGCCTTTAATTCATCGTCGTATGTTAATCCGTCCACCAAATGATTAGACAGTGCATCATGCGCTGTTTGAATAGTTCCATTGACGGCCAAAGCCCTTAAACGAGCAGTATCTATTTTACGCGATTCCGAAATTGCTTTTAAAAAGTGGCCATATAAATCACCAAGCCAAATGCTGGTTTGCAATTTATTGGCTTCTGTCATTTGAGTTTCTCTCAATGGCTCAGTAGCACTTTTGAATTTACCCGCATAAAAGATCTGTGGTTGAATCTCTAGCTTTTCCAACATACCTTTTAAATACAACATGCTCGTTGAAAAGCCACTCCAATCTACTCCTCCTTGTGGGTGACAATAAATTTTGTCTGCAGCACTACCCACATAAAATCCTTTTTGTGTAATGGTTTCTCCAAATGCAATAACGAATTTTTTACTGCTTTTGAAATCCATTACTGCTTTTCTAATTTCTTCGCTTGCAGCATATCCATTGGGATTATTGGCACATAAAATATACATACCTTTTACAGAAGAATCATTTTTTGCATAGTGTAACATACGCACTACATCATATAAACTGGGTGCATCATCTACCTCATCTTTGGCTAAAAAAGCAAATGGATTTTCTAGCTTTTGTTCCTTAAACTGATTACTCATATCTAAAACCAACACCGCTTTACTGCCTATTAATGGCTTTTCTGTACTAGATGCAGATGCAATCATGCCAATTATAATAAAGAATCCGAGTATGGAAAAAACAAAAAGGGCAAATAATGCAGCAAAAAAAGATTTAAAAAAATTGCTCATGTAATCAGATGTTAATTAAGTTCTACTCGTTGAATTTAAAGATATTTGTTGCCTATAATAGATACGATATATGAATATAGCTTATTTGCTGATAGGCGGCAACCTTGGAAATAGATCTGCGAATCTTCAAAAAGCCATACACGCAATTGAACAATCATGTGGTGAAATCGTTCAAAGTTCTGCAATATACGAAACTACAGCTTGGGGCCTAACGAACCAACCTCCCTTTTATAATCAGGCACTGATATTGAACACAAAAATGGCACCCGACCAATTAATGCAGCAGTTATTAACCATTGAAACTGAAATGGGTAGAATTAGAGCGGTTAAAATGGGACCAAGGATCATAGACCTAGACATTCTTTTAATTGACCAGCTTGTACTGCAAAGTGAACTATTAAATATACCGCATCCAGCATTGGCTATTAGACGTTTTGCACTCTTGCCCTTGGCTGAAATAGCCCCTCATTTAAGACACCCTTTGCTTCAAAAAACAATTGAAACCTTATTAGAAGAATGCCCCGATGAATTAGATGTGCAAAAATTATCTGCCACAACTTAATTCAGGCACTTATTTTTGTTTGGGTTGCATTCGTAACACATTTGAGCAGGAATACTAACACATGAAACATCATTTTATTACGGTAGAAGGAAATATTGGTGCTGGCAAAACCACCCTAACCCATTTATTGGCCAAGCATTTTGATGCGCGACTGATTTTGGAAGAGTTTGCCGACAACCCTTTTTTGCCGAAATTTTACACAAATCCACAACAATATGCATTCCCCTTAGAATTGTTTTTTATGGCTGAGCGATATAAACAACTAAAAGACATGGTGCATACGAAAGACTTATTTCAAAGCATCACCGTTTCGGATTATTTATTTACCAAGTGTTTGCTTTTTGCCAAAGTGAATTTGCCTGATGAAGAGTTTCGTTTGTACCAAAAATTATTTGAAATCATTCACCAGCAATTGGTTTTCCCAGATATACTCATTTATTTACACGCACCTGTGCATACTTTACAAGCGAATATTAAAAAAAGAAATCGGGCATATGAACAAAACATTCCTGATAGCTATCTGTTTAACTTACAAGAAACCTATACTAGTTATATTAAACAACACAACATCAAAACCATTTTTATCGATGCAAGCAACGCCGATTTTCTGGGTAATGAGCAACACTTGAAGGTAGTATTGGACGCTCTTGA